>CABSYH010000024.1:0-13339 GCA_902481965.1 uncultured Collinsella sp. | reverse complement strand
ACGAGATTCCTCTACGTCTCGTGGGCTCGGAGATGTGTATAAGAGACAGCCACCAGCTCGCCGCCGACGTAGCAGTCCATCGCGCCGCCGGGCATGCAGACGATGCGGGCGGGCCTGCCGATGCAGCGCCTGGGCACCGACATGGGCTCGCCGTGCGCGCTGACCAGCATCGTGGCCGGCACCCTGGCCACGCGCACCACGTCGCCCATCGCCTCCTCGAGGGCGCGGAGGTTGCCGACGGGCAGCAGCGCGTCCTTCTCCTCCATGAACAGCGCGGAGGGCGGCAGCCCCGTGGTCTCGTTGGGCTCGGAGTTGCTGGCGTCCTCGATCCGCGCGATGATCTCGTCGATGTCGTCCCAGCCGTCGAAGTCGCCCTGGTAGGCCGCGAGCCGCGACAGGAAGCGGTTCGACGACTCGACCTTGCCCTTGGTCTGGGGGCTGCGCGGGCGGCACAGCTTCAGCTCGAAGCCGGCGGCCTTGGCGAACTCGTATGCGCGCTGGACCTTGAGGCGCCTGCCGCCCTTGACCGTCACCAGGGCGGACATGTTGTCCGTGACCCACTCGCGGGGCACGCCGCCGAGCCTCGCGATCGTGGCGTACATGCATCTGACCAGGTCGTCGGTCGTCCTGGTCCCCGACCGGATGAATATGTGCCTGCGGGAATGGCCCAGCGTCGCCGCGAACACGTTGAACTCGAACAGCTCGCCGTCGCGGTTCGCCATCCTGACCGACTCCTTCCAGTCGAACTGCAGCTGCAGCCCGGGCGGCGTCTCGAAGCGCGGGTGCGGTTCCGGGCCGACGGAGGCCCCGACGGCGATACCGTTCTTGCGCATGAACTGGGTGAAGGCGTTGTAGCCGGCCAGGTTCTCGCCGGGATACCTGTGCAGCAGCCACTCGTGGATGCCCTTCTTGGTGACCCCCGGCAGCTGCGCCTTGGCGGCCACCTCCTCGATGTGCGCGTCGAAGGAGCCCGCCCTGTCGGCGCGCCCGTCGCGGGGCCGGCCGCCCTCGGCCCTCCAGTACGCCGCCACGGTGTGCCTGTCCTTGCCGTAGCGCTTCGCTATGTCGCTGAAGTTGGGCTTTATGCCCGCTTCCCTGTACATGTCCAACTCTCCGATCAGGTTCTTCTCCGCCACGGCCGCTCCTCCCGAAAGCATCGTTCGCTTGTCGGTCGAAGCGTAAGCCCCGGCGTTGGTGGAAATGGTGAAAATGCGTTGGCGTGATCGGGGAAATTGCGTTGGCGGAATCGGCTAAAGTGCGATGGCGAAATTGGTTGTTTTTACAGTAGCGCTAACACCCTGGAGACGGCGGCGACGAGCCCCGCGTGGGCGTCGGACACCGCGAGCCTCACGCCGCGCAGGCCCCTGTCCCTGAGGGAGCCGAGGAACTCGGACCAGGCGGCCTCGCTCTCGCTGTCGAAGCAGGCGCAGCCGAGGAACTCCTTGTGCCCGGAGGACGACATGCCGATCGCCGTGACGAGCGCGACGCTCGCGTAGCGCCCGCCGGTCCTGCACTTCATGTAGGTCGCGTCGAGCCACACGTAGGGGTGCTCGCCCTCGATCGGCCGGGTCCTGAACGCCTCGGCCTCCTCGTCCAGCCCGGCGCACAGCGCCGACACCTCGGAGCTGGACAGCGAGGAGACGCCGAGCTCCTCGGCGACGAGCCCGACCTTGCGGGTGCTCACGCCAGCGACGTACATCTCGCGCACGAGCGCGACCATGGACGCCTCGACGCGCGTGTAGCGCTCGAGTATGCCCTCGGGGAAGTAGGTCCCCTCGCGCAGCTTGGGGACCCGCAGCTCGAGGTCGCCGAGGGAGGTCGACAGGGACCTCTCGCGGTAGCCGTTCCTGCTGTTGACGCGCTCGGGCGACCTGGAGCCGCGGGGCGCGCCGCAGGCCTCCTGCGCCTGGGAGTCCATCAGGGCGTTGACCACGGACTGGATCACCTCCCTGCCGAACTCCCTCAGGTCGTCGCACCGCGAGAACAGCGCGAGCAGGGCCTCGGTCTGGGGCCGGTCGAGGCCGAGCCCCCGGTCCGGCTGGGATAGAATGTCGCTGTGGGCCATCGTCTTTCCTTTCGTCGAATATCTAGGCACTGACGATTCTAGGCGATGGCCCTCCCTTGCTTCTTACACCACGACTCTGCGCGCTACCATCCGGAACGGTGGAATTTGCAGAATACTCGCGATTTTGCACATCGCTACAGGGGGTACCTTTGCTTTGGCGGTTTACTTGCCCTGTACCATGGTGAGTGAGATCTTCTTGCGGTCGCGATCGACCTTTTCGACCCACACCTTGACCGTGTCACCGACGCTCACGACGTCGCTGGGGTGCTTGACAAAGCGGTTGGCCAGCTTGGAGATATGCACGAGGCCGTCCTGGTGCACTCCCACGTCGACGAAGGCGCCAAAGTCCACTACGTTGCGCACCGTCCCCTTGAGCTCCATGCCGGGTTCCAGGTCGTCGATAGAAAGCGCCGAGCGGCTAAAGACCACCTCGGGTGCGTCGTCGCGTGGGTCGCGACCGGGCTTCTTGAGCTCGTTGACAATGTCGATGAGCGTCAGGGTGCCGCAGTTCAGATCGCTAGCCAGCGCCGAGATGCTGCCCAGACGGCGCTCGATGTCGGGCACGCCGCCGCGGCTGAGCTCGCTGGCTTTAACGCCTGCGCGCTCTAGGACGGACGTGGCCACCTCGTAGCTCTCGGGGTGGACGCTTGTCGCGTCAAGCGGGTTCTTGCCGCCGCTAATGCGCAAAAAGCCCGCGGCGTTGAGATATGCCTTGGGTCCCAGCTTGGGGACCTTCTTAAGCTGGCGGCGATCGGTAAAGGCGCCGTTTTCCTCGCGGTAGGCCACGATGTTTTTGGCCACGCTCGGCGTGATGCCCGATACGTATCCCAGCAGGCTCGCGCTCGCGGTGTTGACGTCGACGCCCACGCGGTTGACGACGTCCTCCACCACGTGGCCCAGGGTGCGCGAGAGCTCGGCCTGGTCAAGGTCGTGCTGGTACTGGCCCACGCCGATAGACTGGGGCGGAATCTTGACGAGCTCTGCCAGCGGGTCCTGCAGGCGGCGGCCCAGGCTCATGGCGCCACGCACGGTGACGTCCAGGTCGGGATATTCCTGGCTGGCGAGCTCGGAGGCGGAGTACACCGACGCGCCGGCTTCGTTAACGATGGTGTATCGCAGCCCAGGCGCCTGCTCGGCGATGAACTCCGAGACGACTTCCTCGGTCTCGCGGCTGGCGGTGCCGTTGCCGATGACGATGGTGTTGACGTCGTCCTTTTTGACGAGGCGGGCGAGCTCGCGCTTGGTGCCGGCGACGTCGTGGCGCGGTTTGGTGGGGTAGACCACGCCGTGGTCGAGCAGCTTGCCGGTCTCGTCCATAACGGCGACCTTGCAGCCGGTGCGGTAGCCCGGATCGAGCGCGAGCACGCGGGCACCGCGCACGGGGCGTGCCGAGAGCAGGCCCTCGAGATTCTTGGCAAAGACGTTGATGGCCTCGGTCTGCGCACGGACGGTGAGTTTGGCGCGGGCCTCGCGCTCAAGCGAGGGGGCCATGAGGCGCTTGTAACCGTCGGCGATGGCGGCGTCAAAGACGGGCGCGAAGACGCCCTGGTGTCGGGGCCAACGGCTGCTGAGGCGTGCCGTGGCAGCGGCGCCGTCGACGTTCACGCGCACGCGGAGCTTGCCCTCGCGCTCACCGCGGTCGATAGCCAGCACGCGGTGGTTGGGTATACGGCGCAGCGGCTCATCATAGCTGTAGTACGGCTCGTAGGGGGTCTTCTCGGTGGGGTCGGTAGCCTCGACGACGATGTCGGCGGTGTTTTGCGTAAAGGCGCGCAGATCGGCGACGTTCTCCGGGTCCTCGGCTACCGTCTCGGCCACGATGTCCGCCGCGCCGGCGAGCGCCTTTTCGGGCGTGTCGAAGCCGGCCTCCTCATTGACGTATGCTGCGGCGGCCTCGAGCGCACTGCCCTTGGCCGAGGCCTGCATGATGATCATGTTGGCGAGCGGCTCCAGGCCGGCCTCGCGGGCCTTCTGCGCGCGAGTCATGCGCTTTTTGCGGTAGGGCTTGTAGAGGTCCTCGACACGCTGGAGCTGCGTGGCCTCGCGAATCTGCTGCTCGATTTCGGGCGTGAGTTTGCCCTGGGCGTCGATGAGCAGGATGACGTCCTCTTTACGCTGCTCAAGATTGCGCAGGTAGGACAGGCGCTCGTCGAGCGCGCGCAGGGCGACGTCGTCCATACCGCCCGTTGCTTCCTTGCGGTAGCGCGAAATAAAGGGGATGGTGTTGCCCTCGTCGATGAGCTTGACGGCCGCCTCGATGTTGGCGGCCTTAAGGTTGAGCTCGCGGGCGAGCTGGGCGATAAGATCCATGGGACTCCTTGCGTTTAAGGTGCGTTTGCAGCACAGGGCTACCAAGGATACCACCCGTTTCAAAAGACTGTTTTGGGCCCTCGCCACGAAAACGACCTATCTACTACGTTTGAACCGTATGGGTCGACCATCCCCCGGTTTTCAGAAAATACGCAAGCCGTCTACCTGCGCTTTTGATTTTAGGAAATATGGTATGTTTGAGGGTGATCAGTTAAACGTAGTAGATAGGCCCATTTCGTGGCGAACGAATCAGGCTGAGGTGCAAAATGGCCCCCGCCTCAGAAAAATCGTCGGCAAGGTAGCAAAATGCCCCGAGGGCAGGAGGCTGCTCGCGGGGCAAAGAAGAGGGGCTTGTTGGTGGCGGACCGAAGGGTTCGGCATGGGGCTTCTGCTGCGGTCGCTCTTAAGGCATTACAGCTCGACGAGCTGGCCGGTCTCGGCGGCCTCCTTGATGGCGTTAAGCAGCGTGAGCGTCTTGACGTTATCGGCGGGGGTCACGACGGGCTCGACCTCGCGGCGGACAACCTTCACAAAGTGCTTGAGCTGCATCTTGTGTGGCAGTGCCGGGTCGACAGCCGGAATCTCCATCTGCAGCGGCTTGTGCCAGTTGGAGGCGCCGTCGTAGGAGAACTGGTGCAGGCGGGGCAGCGACAGGGCGCCCTTAGTGCCGCCGATAAAGTAGGCGTCGGCGTCGAAGGGGCGGTACTGCGGATCCTCTCGAGCGGTTGCCTCCCAGTTCCAGGGGCTGGCGGTGGCGTCGGAGATGGTCATGCTCGCAAGCGCGCCATCGGCAAAACGGACGTTGACCACGGCGGAGTCCTCGGTCTCAAAACCGCGGGCGGCGCTGGACTGCATGCCCTGGACGGCAACGGGCTCGCCCAGCAGGTAGCGGAGCAGGTCGACGTCATGCACCAGGTTGACCAGGATCGGGCCGGCACCCTTCTTGCGGCGCCACTCGACATCGAAATACTCGTCATTCTTATAGATCATGTAGTGGAAGCTCGACACTGTGAGCTTGCCCAGCTCGCCGGACTCGATGATCTCCTTGGCCTTGTTGACGAAGGGATTGTGGCGACGGTGCTGACCCACGAGCACGGGCACGCCAGCGGTCTCGGCCTCGGCGGCGAAGGCCTGGGCATCCTCCAGGTCGTTGGAGATCGGCTTTTCGACCAACGGCACGATGTTGCGCTTCACAGCCTCGCGGGCAACGCCCAGGTGTAGGTCGTTGGGCGTGGCGATGATGACGGCCTCGGGCTTGACCTCGTCCATCATCTGGGCGGGATCGGTATAAAATGGCACGCCGGCGGCCTCGGCCGTGGCGCGGGCGCCCTCAAAGGCGTCGGCGATGGCGACGAGCTCGGCCTCGGGCTCCTCGGTGACAAAGCGGATGTGGTTGCGGCCCATGGCGCCGGCGCCGATAACGGCAATGCGGACGGGGTTGAGCTCAGACATTTCGACTCCTTAATACTGGTGACCGGTGGAATGCGACAAAGGGACTGTCCCTTTGTCGCATCGGTAAAACTAGGCGGACTTCTTCTTGCTGTCGGAGACCATCATGTAGACGGTGAGCACGACGGCGATGGCGGCGATCACAATGGCGCCGTAGAAGGACTGCTGGTAGGCGGCGCTGCCGGCCTCGGCGTGATACAGCACGGCGGTGATGGGCTGGCTGATCCAGGTGGAAGCGGCATAGCCCAAAAACATGATGCCGTAGTTGACGCCGATGTTGCTGGTACCAAAGGCGCCACCGGTGAGCGGCGGGTAGATGACGAGCAGGGCGCCAAAGCTAAAGCCGAGCAGGGCGAGCGCCACAAAGAACATGCTCTGCGTAAAGCTCATCGACATGATGACGAGTGCGACGATGGTGACGACAAGGCTGATGAGCAGCGACTTATAGGCGCCGAGCTTGTCGATGATCTGGCCAAAGGACAGGCGGCCGACCAGGTTGGCGCAGGTGTTGACGGAGACCACCACGCCGCCGAGGGCGACGGCCGCGGCGCTCGTGGGGTCGGCGAAGAGCTGGACGGCGGCGATGGAGGCAACCTTGCCCACGAGCAGGGTGCCAGCGGTAGCGGCAAAGGCGAAGGTGACGATGAGGACCCAGAAGCGCGGGGTCTTGACCATCTCGCCCGGGGTGAGGTCGCCGAAGGTGCCGGCGTGCGCGCCGCCCTTGGGTGCCTCGAAGCCCTCGGGCAGCCAACCGGCCTCGGGGGCCTTCAGGAACAGGGCGGAGGCGGCGATCGTCACAAAGAAGATGACGCCGAGCGCCTTAAGGGCGCCAAAGATGCCCAGGCTCGGGATGAGCAGCGAGGCGAGCACCGGGGACAGCACGGCGGGACCGGCGGTCGAAGCGGCCAGGGTGATGCCGGAGGCGAGACCCTTCTTGTCGATGAACCACTTTTGGCCGGTGGTGAGCGCCGGGTTATAGCCCAGACCGTTGCCGACGGCGGCGACGAGTGAGAACCACAGGTAGAACTGCCACGGCTCGGTGACAGTGCCGGACATGAACCAGCCCACGCCGTAGCACACGGCGGCGGCGATCACAACGTTGCGCGGGCCGATCTTATCGGAGATGCGGCCGGCGAAGATGCCCGTCACGGCCATGATGGTCTGGAAGACGGGAAAAGCCCAGGTAAGGGCGCTCGACCACTCGGGGTAGACGGCGAGCAGATTCTTGCTCACGACGGAATACAGCGCGATGGAGCTGATAAAGAACATGGTGACGCACGCGGCGGAAAGCACGACGGCGCGACCCTTGTTGGAGTTGCTGGAAGCCATTTGACTCTTTCTAATCGATACGGGGGAGGAGCGGGCGTGTCCGCGGGGCCTCCCTGTCAGGTTGGTTTACTGGTCGGTCGGCTTGGCGACGCCGGACTCATCGGACCAGAGCTCGACACCCTTGTTCTTAAGGTAGTTGTCGGCATAGGCGCGACGGCCGCCGGGCTTGGCGGTGAGGTCGCCCATCATGTTGGAGAAGCCGCCGTCGACCTTGATGGCGTCGCCGGTGGTAAAGTCCGAGCGCTTGGACGCCAGAAACATGACGGCGTTGGCGATATCGCTGACCTCGCCGATGCGGCGCGTGGCGATCAGACGGCTGCGGCTCTTTTCGACCTCGGGGTCGGCGTAGAAGTTGGCCGACATCGGGGTCTTGACGAAGCAGGGCTCGACGCAGTTGGAGCGCACGCCGTAGGGGCCCCATTCGGCAGCCAGCATCTTGGACATCATGTTGACGCCCGCCTTGGTGGAGCTGTACACGCCCGAGAACGTCTCGGGGGAGTGGCTGGCAACGGTCGAGATGTGCACCAGGCGGCCCTGGCCGGCCTTGATCATCTCGCGACCAAAGCGCTGCGAGGTGATGAAGTAGCCGGTGAGGTTGACGTTGAGCACCTGCTCCCAGTCGGAGAGCGGCAGGTCCTCCATGGCGGCGAAGCGCAGGATGCCGGCGGTGTTGACAAGGACGTCGACGCGGCCGAAGTCGGCGATGGTGGCATCGACGGCGGCCTGAACCTCGGCCTCGTCGGTGGCGTTCATCTTGTAACCCTCGGCGTGGATGCCAAACTCGGCGGCGAGGTCGGCGGCTGCGGCCTTGACCTTTTCCTCGTCCAGGTCGAGCAGGACGACGTTGGCGCCGTTGCGGGCGAACTCGCGGCAGATCTCGACGCCCATACCGCCGAGTGCGCCGGTCACGGCGCAGACATCGCCCTCGAGCTTAAGCCAGTTGCTCATAGGAACTTCCCTTCTTGTGCCTCCCGGTGGGTCGCTCCCATTAACCGACCCACGTGGTTTTCGCTGGTTATCGTATGCTTTGCATTTGCGCAGGTGAATTGCATATTTGTTAGAATGGCGTTAACCATAGGTTTACACTGTGCGATGCAGTTTTTTCTCAATTGAGCGCGTGACCTGCCAAAACGACCCCCTTCGGCAGTTCATTGCCATGCGTCTGGAAACGGGAGATTGACGTGTACGATCGACGACTCGAGGCCATATCGGCCGCCGCGGAGCTGGGAAGCTTCTCGCGTGCGGCGGCAAAATTGCGCGTGTCGACCCCGGCGCTCGTCAAGCAGGTGTCGGGCTTCGAGGCCGAGTTTGGCATCACGTTGTTCGAGCGCTCGCATTCGGGTGTTAAGGTGACGCCGGCGGGCGCTCTGCTGGTGGACGACGCGCGCTCGATCATGCGGCAGTCCGAGGATGCGCTGCGTCGCGCCCGACGCGCGGCGGGCGATGGCGGTGCCGTGCGTCTGGGCGTGTCGATGATGTGCCCGGGGCGCCAAACGCTGTCGATGTGGACGGACGTACACGAGCTGGAGCCATCGTTGCGCTTCGAGATCGTGCCGGTGAGCGACCTCTACGACGAACGCGAATCCGTCATGCGCAGCCTTGGTCGCGAGGTGGATGTAGTGCAGTCGAGTTTTTCGACCTCGCGCTGGGGCGACGCCTGCCAAAAGCTCCGCATCGTTAACGTACCGTTTTATATCGACGTGCCGCGCACGAGCCCGCTGGCGCGCAAGAATCGCATTACGGTTGCCGACCTGGAGGGCATGCGTCTGCGCGTACTCCGCCACGGCAACGACGCTATGGACAGCCTGCGTATCGATCTTTTGGCAGACGGCGGCGTGGACGTGATCGATGTGGATAGCTTCGACTTTGCGCTCTTTAACGAGGCGGAGGAAAAGGGCGACGCGGTGCTCACCTGCGGGGCGTGGTCGGGGGTGCACCCGGCCTTTGTGGGCGTGCCGTTCCTATGCGGTCGCGAGGTGCCAGTCTTTCTGCACTACCCGCTCGAGCCCACCCTCCAAGTACAAAAATTCGTCAACGCCATGGCACAACTTCTCAAATAGCCAAAAGAGTCCCGTCCCAAATTAGCTACCCTTTGCTACGGGTTTAGCGGTCTTCGCGTTGCGGCCCGGCTGCCTCGGCTGTCTTTACGCGGTTCTTGTCGATGTACATGTTTTTGTCGGCCTGGGAAAAGAGCTCGCGCATCGTAGGCGGTTCATCAAAATCACTGGAAAGCGCATAGCCCACCGCATAGCTGATAGGCATGTCGGGATGAGTCTCGGAATACTCGTTCACGTTCGCGCGAACCCGAGCGAGACGGGACTCCACGGCAGCTCGATCGGTATCTCGCAGCACCGCGATAAACTCATCGCCGCCGTCGCGGCCCACAAAGCACGTCTCGGACGCCACACTTCCCAGTTGCTGGGCAAAAGAACGGATGTATTCGTCGCCCTTCTCGTGGCCGAAGCTGTTATTGACCGTATGCAGATTGTTAAGGTCGAAGACGCACACCGCAACGGGCGCCTCCGCGGAGACAGGCTGCTCCTGCCCCAAGACCTCCTCGCACTTGTTCTTGTTGGGCAGTCCCGTGGCTTCGTCGAGATAGACTTTGCTCTGCAGTTCGCGATTGAGCGCGGCAGTTCGCACCGCGCGAACAAGTTCGACCGCAAAGGTCGCCACCAAGCCCATGATGTCGATGATCACCAGGCCCTCGAGATAGTTGAGTGCCGACGCCTTCTCCTGAGAGTAGTCCTCTGCGAGTCGCGTAGCATCGTCGCAAATGCCAAAGAACTCCTCGCTCATGGAGATGATGTCGGTGTTCTCATAGCCGACTTCGCGCACGCGGATGATCTCGGTGCAAAGCTCATCAAAATAATTTGCAAGCTCGGTCATTTTTGCCTGATACTCATCGTCGTCGAGACGGACGAGGTTGAGGTCGTCACTTCCGTAACGCAAACCGTTGATGTATGAATCCACGGCTTTAAGCAGGTCATCTTGAGGCTGGCCCGCGTCCTCGAGCTTAACGATTCGCTGCGTGGTACCGCGAACCAGACCGGCGTAGTTGACCACGCGCGCCGTGCCCTGGATATCGGAGACGAGCAGCATAACATTGATGAAGAAGAAGATGAGAACTGCCGTGAGCACCATCATGAGCAGGCGCACCGCCTGGCCGGCCTTCTTGGCGACAGAAGTATTCACAAGTTCACTCCCCTAAATGACAAAAGAACAGGTAGCACGCAGTGTGCTGAAATTCATGGGTGGTTAACTCTACCATATGGGCCAGCAGCCTCAAACTGCAGCAGACGCTCGTCCAAATTGGCGTGACGCTTGCCTTGTTGTTCTTGACCTGGCCGCGCTATCGGACATGCTTCTGGTCTTGGATCACCATGGGAAAGCTCATCCCGTTTTGTGCGTCTAGAGTGGGATGCGGCTTCCCAAAGGTGCCGTTAGGGGAAATCACATCCCGGTTTACCCCCTTGAAATGGGATGCCGTTTCCCGGAGGGGGTCCAGCGGGAAACGGCATCCCATTTTGGGCCCGAAAAGTGGGATACGGTTTCCGGCCGGCATGAAAAAGCCTCCGCAGCTCGTGTGGCTGCGGAGGCTTTATTCGTTGCGGTGCATTGTGTTTGGGTCGTTGAGATGAGTCGATTTGCCCCGAAAGAGGAGGGCATTGACCTTAGGGTCATGCCCGACGAATGAGCGGCAAATCGGCCATCTCGGCGAGCCGAACTACTCCAGCTCAAACGCTCCGGTGTAGAGCTGGTAGTAATACCCGCGCTTGGCGATCAGCTCGTCGTGATTGCCGCGCTCGATGATGCGGCCGTGGTCCAGACAGATGATTGCGTCGGAGTTGCGCACGGTGGACAGGCGGTGCGCGATGACAAACGTCGTGCGGCCTTCCATGAGCTTGTCCATGCCCGCCTGCACGATGGCCTCGGTGCGGGTGTCGATGGAGCTCGTGGCCTCGTCCAGGATCATCGCCGGCGGATCGGCGACGGCGGCGCGTGCGATCGAGATCAGCTGGCGCTGGCCCTGCGACAGCTGGGCGCCGTTGCCGGTGAGCATCGTGTCGTAGCCGTCGGGCAGGCGGGTGATAAAGTCGTCCGCGCCGGCGAGCTTTGCTGCCGCGATGCACTCCTCGTCGGTGGCATCCAGATTGCCGTAGCGGATGTTATCCATCACGGTGCCGGTGAACAGGTTTACGTCCTGCAGCACCACGCCCAGCGAGCGGCGCAGATCGGCCTTGCGGATCTTGTTGACGTTGATGCCGTCGTAGCGAATCTTGCCGTCGGCGATGTCGTAGAAGCGGTTGATGAGGTTGGTGATGGTCGTCTTGCCGGCACCGGTGGCGCCGACAAACGCGACCTTCTGACCCGGCTTGGCAAACACGGACACGCCGTGCAGCACCTCGTGGTCGGGCGTGTAGCCAAAGTCGACGTTGTCCATGACCAGGTCGCCACGCAGCGGCACGTATTCGATCTCGCCGGTCGCGCGGTGCGGATGTTTCCACGCCCACATGCCGGTGTGGTGGTCGGCCTCCTCGAGCTGCCAGGTGTCGGGGTTCACCTGAGCGTTGACGAGCGTCACATAGCCTTCGTCGGCTTCGGGCTCCTCGTCGATGAGCTCAAAGATACGGTCGGCGCCGGCGAGGCCCATGACCACGGCGTTGATCTGCTGCGAGATCTGGCCGATCTGTCCGCAGAACTGCTTGGTCATGTTGAGGAACGGCACTACGACGGCGATGGACAGCGCCATGCCCGAGATGCTCAGGTTGGGCACGCCCAGCGCCAGGAAAATGCCGCCTGCCAGTGCGACCAGCACGTAGAGCAGGTTGCCCAGGTTCATAAGGATGGGCATGAGGATGTTGGCGTACATGTTGGCCTTCTGCGAGACCTCGAAGAGCTTTTCGTTGCGCTCGTCAAAATCGGCCTCGGCGGCAGACTCGTGGCAGAATGCCTTGACGACCTTCTGACCGTTCATGACTTCCTCGATATGACCCTCGACCACGCCGAGCTCGGTCTGCTGTGCAATGAAGAAGCGCGCGGAGTTGGAGCCGAGCAGCTTGGTCATAAAGGTCATAAAGGCGACGCCCGCCACAATGACCAGGCACATCCACACGCTGTAGTACAGCATGATAAAGAACACCGTGACGATGACGATGGTCGTCATGAGCAGGTTGGGCAGCGACTGGCTGATCATCTGGCGCAGCGTGTCGATGTCGTTGGTGTAGTGGCTCATGATGTCGCCGCGCTGGTGCGTGTCGAAGTAGCGAATCGGCAGGTCCTGCATGCGGTTGAACATCTTCTCGCGCAGCTTCTCGAGCGAGCCCTGCGTGACGATGGCCATGGCGCGGTTCCAGAACAGCGAGGACAGAATGCCGACGCCGTAGATGCAGGCGAGGGTGGTCACGAGCTGTGCAATCTTGGGCTGTGCAGCTTCCCAATCGCCCGACTGCCACGATTCGCTAATAATCTGCAGGGCGCTCTGAAGGAAGGTCGCGCCGATGGAGTTGATGATGGCACAGAGCACCACGCCGACGACGACGAGGGGCAAAAGCACGGGGTAGAAGCCAAAGAGCGTCTTGATGAGGCGCGACATGGTGCCACCCTTGCGGTTGAGCGCGCGCTCGGCGGTCGTTGCCTTACTCATGTGCCTCGCCTCCTTCCTGGGTCTGAGCTTGTGTTGCGGATGCCTCGGTGTCGGCTTCGACGGCCTCTTCGCCCTCGGCAGACATCTTGTTCTGCGAGGTAAAGGTCTCGCGGTAGATCTCGCTCGTCTTGAGCAGCTCATCGTGGTTGCCGATCTGCGCGATGCGGCCGCCCTCCATGACGATGATGCGGTCTGCATCCTGCACGGAGCTAATGCGCTGGGCGATGATGAGCTTGGTCGTGTTGGGCAGATAGCTTGCCAGCCCTGCGCGGATCTTGGCGTCGGTCTTGGTGTCGACGGCGCTGGTGGAGTCGTCCAGGATCAAGATCTTGGGGCGACGCAGCAGGGCACGCGCAATGCACAGGCGCTGCTTCTGACCGCCGGAAACATTGGAGCCGCCCTGTTCGATCCAGGTGTCATAGCCCTTGGGGAAGCCGTCGACAAACTCGTCGGCGCAGGCCAGATGCGCGGCCTCGCGGACCTCTTCGTCGGTGGCGTTCGGGTCGCCCCAACGCCGGTTCTCGGCAATCGTGCCGCTA
>CABSYH010000023.1:0-13416 GCA_902481965.1 uncultured Collinsella sp. | reverse complement strand
TTCCTCTACGTCTCGTGGGCTCGGAGATGTGTATAAGAGACAGAACATTAACAAACACCTCACGCACCTCGTCCGAAAGCTTGCCCACGGCCTCGTTGGGCACCACCAGATGACGCTTGCCGTACATGACGGGAGCGTCAAGGACGGGAAGGTCCGGTTTGCCGAGCATCTGGCACTCGCTGAGCTCCCGACGCGTGTAGATAAAGCCGTGGTCCGCCGTTATAACAACACGCGCGCCCGGGGCGTCGGTGCACACGCGACGCGCCAACGCAGCAAGTTCCTCCACGGTGTCCGCACAGGCACCGAAGACGTCATCCTGCGTAGCGGCCTTCTCGCCCGTGGCATCGATCTTGTTGTGGTAGAGGTAAACAAGTCTTGAGTCCTTGAGCAGCGCCTTACGCTCGGTTCCCGCCATGTTGAGGTATGCGCTCGAGCGTAAAGCGCGGGCCGTAGGCTCAACATGGGTAAGCACGGCCTCGCGTTGCGGAGTCGTTGCGGTGGGCTTGCCGTCAGCCAGCACAAACGAACCATCCGCTGCAAGCCCAAGCGCCTGATGCGGCAGCAGCGCGGGCATGCCCACCTCTGTAATGGAGGGAAAGACCGCCTGCATGCTAGAAACCTTGACGTTGCCGCCGCGCTCGCGCTCGAGCAGCGCCGCGACGTCGCAGGCAACCTCATAGCGCAGCGCGTCGCTCACGATAACGACCGTCGTTTTAGCAGAGCCCACAAAGGTGGGCAGCACATGCCAGTAGAACTCATCCTGCCGTTCGGGACCCTCGATGTAGCCGCAATCGGCCCACTCCCCTTGCGCAGCGGATGTCCAGCAGGCATTGGCATCGGCCAAGAACCAGTTACTGTAGAGATTCTCCGCCCAGTCCGCCACAGCGCGGGCAGGCTCCTCGAGCGTATCGCACTCGACGGAGCGCGCCCGCAGATACGCGGTGCACATATGGCGATAGGCAGCATCCATGGCATACCAATCGGACGAATAGGCATCCCACACCTGCTGGGACTGCGCCAGATGGAACCCGCCCGCGTGCGTCTGCCTAAACGCGCACATATCGGCCACAGCGACAAGCAGGTCAAAGTAGCTCTCGACACGACGGTACCAGCTTAGGTCGCAACGGCGCGCAGCAAAGGCACGCGCATCCTCAACACGGTCTGCACCTTGCGCAAACGAGCAGAACAGCTGCGAGAGCACAGCCTCATTGACGCACGGAAACACATCAAGCGAGGTCAGCACATCGATCGGCAAGGTCTCGAACCGTGCAAAGAGTCCGCGGGCGTCCTCAACCAAACGGCAAATCTCAAATAGGTCCTCGCTCGATGCCTGGGTATCGGCGGTCTGGTCCCACGTACGCACCGCCTCAAGGCAATAGGGCCCATAGGCGGGAGCCACATGGCTCTCAAGCCCCTTGAGCGCTCCCTCGGGAAGCGCGGTGGATGCCGCCGTAAGAAGCACATGGGATGCAAGCATAAGCAATGAGTCACGCTCGTAAAGCGGCCCATCAAACCCATAGCAACGCACGATGAAGGCAGAGAGCACATCACGCACGCAGTACTTGTCCACCAACTCGGCCAGCGCCTCGGGACCCTCGTGCAGCAGCATGGTCATACAGCCACGCAGCACAAACGCGGGGCGCGCGTCACCAAGCTCTTTACCGCCAAAAATCACCGTAAGGATGCCGAGTTCGATATCGGATGCGCCCGAGGCATGCGGAACACACGCGGCAAACTTAGCGCAGCGGGTCTTGGCATCAAAGAACGTCTTGTGCTCGCGAAGGCTCTCGCGCACGGCGTCGATATTCTCGATGCCCAGCTGATCGGCCAAAAGCGAAAGATAGTCAGCCTGGAACTGATCGGCATACAGCTCAACATCGGCAAGCCAATCACCCTCAAGCCTGCCGCGCGGGCAACGGCGATACAGCAAGATATCGCTCGCAAGGTCATCGCGGTTGATGAGCTTCTTGACGGCAAACATACGGCCCTCGCAGGCCTCAACAAAGCGCACCGGGCGCTCAAAGTCACCGTGAGCAGGCATTACGCCGGCATCGGCCCCCACGCCGTCGAAACCCTCGGCAGCCAATCGCTCAAACTCAGGAGCAAACTCGCCGTCCGCATCGTGCCAAACCACCACACGGCGGGGCATGCATGCGAGCAACGGCTGCAAAAATCGCAGCTTGAGCTGTTCTTCTACATCGATCTTGGGCATGAATATCCTTACCGTATCTGCAGTTACTTAATCTTTGCCAGCACATCCTGAAACTTGGCGTAGTTGACCTTGACGCCGTCATCCAGGTCGATCTTAATCATCTGGTCTGCCAAGTGGTGCAGCTTCTCCTCGTAGCCAACGGTCTCTTTGAGCTGGTCGTTGAGCTTTTTGACGCGCTTGTCCAAGCGCACGCGCTCGCCGCGCTCGGCACCAGCAAGGGCATCGTTGGCATAGCCGATCTGGGCACGGTAGCGCTCCTGCTGCTCATGCACATAGTCGGTGCGGATGCGAGCCAATAGGTCAGGCTGGTAGCGATGCATGTAAACAAGACACTTGAAACCGTTCTTCTTACCGCTGTCGAACAGCCAGTAGATGGGGCGTTTCTTATAGGTCTGGCAGTGGTCCTTAAAAAAGTCCTTCAAAAAGTAGGTGCGAATCACCTCGCGCGAGGTACCCTTGCCGCCGAGTGCCTCGGCAATAAAGGTCAGGTTCTGCTCAAGCGTCTCCTCGCCATACACGGTGCGCACAAAGTCGATAAAATAACGCACGATGTCGTCGTCAAAGTATTCGTCATCGGTGATAGGCAGCACGTTATCGCTATCTGGCATAAAGGTCACGTTCTCGGGATCGGGCATCTTGGCCAGATAGTCAGAGACCGTGGCACCCTGGTCGGCCAGAACCAGACCGTCCACATCCAGCGAATAGCGACCGAACATACAGCCCACGGCATAGCTCATGAGCGAGGTAATCTCATCGCGCTTGGTGCGCACATACTTGTTGCCCTTGTAGCTCTCGGGGATCTCGTCGGCGGTGTCGAAAATGCGCGCCACCGACACGTACTTATCCTCGACCTCGATAGGCACCTCCCCCTCCATGTTGTAGATCTTGGCAAAGATTCGGTTGAGCTCCTCCTCGTTAGCGCGAAGCTGCTCAAAGCGAGCGTTAACCTCGGCTTTGCGAGCCTCGTATTTATCTTGAAGTAAAGTGGCCATATTTGACCGCCCTCTCATTTAAAAACGCCGACTAATTTCATTTAAAAGGTTACTTTCGAGAGACAGCGAGTCTCTTTGCGATAAAAAACGTTGGAAGCTCATTCGACACACCGTTCTTCGCAATCAAAGATGAAACATCTCTTACTCACTGATTTGCGTCACCAGTAAGTTCCCATTTTCGATTAGAACGTGAATAAGCAATAAGCCCTTGGGCCTTCAGCTCGCCAAGTAATTTATCTAAATTACGCTTAGATAGCTCGCAGTCCTTCCCGAGATCATCTTTATTTGAGTAAGATCCATTCGATATTCGAGACAAAACCAATTGACGTTTGTTTTCCCACTCCCGTTCTGAGGTCTCTTTCTTGCGTGCAATTTCTTCCGCCTCGTATATAGCCTCGGACTTAACCACAGCAATCCAATCAATGAGAGTGCTGCATTTAAGAAATAAACGAGAGCTCACCTCAAATGCATCCGCTCCAATGAGATCTTTTCCTGGCATACCGTTTTCAAAAGCAATGAAATCTACACCGTTCTTATCGACCAATTGAAAGCGACAATGTGCCAACGAATTTCTAATAATCCGAAATATATCAAGCACAAAATTGCTGTTGATGAGCGCCACAACGCGATTTGAGGTACAAGTTGAAGCAAAATTGCCAGGCATACCAGCATCAACAAATCTCTTTTTCATCTCTTCTTTTCGTGTGGCCGTAAATAATGTCGACCCATCGCAGAGATTGGCCACTTCCAATAATCTTCGGTGAAGATACCCAGATTTAGGAGGAACACTATCAACCCATCCATAATCGAGAAGCGATAGCCCTCTGCTGCTCACGCCTTTACAAGGAGATTCAACCAGAAAAAACTGAATAATAGAACCCATGACATCGTTATGGTCATTAACCTTAACAGCCTTTATCCAGCTTGGCTTAGGTTCGACATATTCAATTTTTGTCTTATCGACAGGCTTGCGCCTCTTCTTTTCAGCCATGGCGATCACCTAGACAAGAGGATTACGTTTAAAATCCCAAGAGGTTTCAAACGAATCGTAGTCCGCCTTTGAAATTGAGCGAGATTCCTCAACGAGTGAACAGACAGTCGGCTCGGCAGCCTCATCTTGGATGATTGGCAACTGACCGATTTGGCCTACCTCAAAGTTTAGAGTCGGCGACATAAACGCCAAATCAATTTCGGCAATGGAACAGTTGCAGAAAGCCTGGATGTATCGGAGCTCGTTCGGCTCCGCAAAAAGACATGCTCCAGCTACCTCAAAAAGCATCCCTCGAGGCGCAAACCTAAAGGAGGCGAGGCTGGAAGAAATTTTAGACCAGGAAACTGCGGGCTTGAAATAGTCGTTCTGGTTCTTGATCACAAAATCAGGTGTAGAGAGATAAGTATACTTGGACAGAATTGCTTCCTTCATCTCCCGACCGTCATCAAACCAGTTAACCACCTCGTCGTAGTCACCCCACCACTTTCGATAGGAGCCGCCCCGAATAATCGGGAACCAACGGGAGCCACTCTGCTTTGCCTCAGGCCTGCCGCTACAATCTCGCGATGTGTTGGAAGGCGCCACTTCCCACCATTTCCTCAAAAAGCGGCCATTATCGCTCGTCGCCAAGCCCTGTCGCGGAGTAGCAACAGCATCGAGCCTCCTTCCTTTTGTGAACGATTCAACAAGGGCATCACTGGCCCAGTAGGCTATGGGGGTGCCGGGGATCTGCTTGAAGGTCTCGGCGTTGCGGCGGTAGAACCAGCCGCAGTCGGGGTTTTGGATTGCCTCGAGGGCCTTGGGAGCCTGGACAGCGGCGGCAACGAAGTCAGAAAGGCGCACGTAGCTTCCCTTGTAGCCCTTGATGAGTGAGTTGTGAAACGTGTAGGTGCAGATGGGCACAGTCGCGCCAGCGAAGCCCGAGTACTCAAGTTGAATGAGGGAGGTAAGCGTTCTGTTGTCGATAATCTCGTTGCGGAGCTTCTCATAGCTTCCGATGAACATCCAGACGAAAGGCGACATGACTCCGCACTCGCCGTGGTCCTTGGCGAGACTGAACATGCGAACGACAAAGCTGGAGAAGAGGTCGCTCTTCACGTCGGGGTAGTTCTTCTTGATCCACTTGCTCATGAATGGATTAAAGCTGCTGCTGCCCATATACGGAGGATTCGCAACGGTGCAGGTAAAACGACGGGACAGCTTCTCGCAGATGGCGGCAGCGCTTTCGAGCTTAGTTTTGGCCGTAGCGGCAAAAAGGTCATCGGAACAACTCGCGGTGGCAGCCTTGAGCTCGTCGATCTCGTCCTCTGAGGGATTGAGCAGCGAACCAATCTCGCCCAAATGACTCAGCTCCTCGGCGAGCTTCTTGTTACCCGGCAGCTCGTCCTCCCCTAGCGGGATGCTCGAGAGCACGGTAACGTCGGCGCGAACGCCACGCCTAAAGAAGCGACGGTCGTGCTCGCGGGCGCACATGGCAAGCGCCAGCTCCGCGATCTGTGCCGCGCGGGAATCGATTTCCATACCTGCAAGGTTTTTAGTAAGAATGAACTCGGGAATCTCGCGCTCACGATAGCCGCGCTCCTCGTACATATGGAAGAGCAGCTCAAACGCATAGACCAAGATATGGCCCGATCCGCATGCGGGGTCGCAGAGGGTTATCTCCTCGGGACTCGAAATGCGAATGAAGTCCTCGTGCTCAGCATCGGGCTCGATGTAATACTCCATGCGCTCGCGTAGCGAACTCCCCGGATTGTTGAGCATCCACAGACGGCCGAGCGAGTTCTCGACCATATAGCGCACGATCCACTCGGGGGTGAAGAGCTGCGTGGCGGGCGCGATGTCCGCCGCCGCTGCCTTGCGCTTGGACTTGAAGAACTCGTCTTTAACGTCAGCATTGTAGTACTGATACATCCAGCCCAGAACGGTCACGCCCTCGCGCCAGTCCTCGTCAGTGAGGACGGCATTGAGTTTGCCCACCACACTGTCAGCCATCATGAGGCCCTGAGGCAACAGCAGCTCCATGGCTCCGCCCACGCGTTCAAAGACGCCCGGCAGGCAATCGGCAAGCTCCTCGCACTGAGCAACAAACAGGTACCGCCACAACGGTTCATCCAAGCCCGCCATCTTGAGCTCGGCTATGCGATCGGTATCGGCCGTCGTTATTTCCACGTCAAGTGCGTTCTCCACGGCCTCGCTGCCATGGCTGCCGTCCGCACGACTCAGCATGCGCATACGGCTGGGGAGCCATCCGCGTGCATCCATAAAGCGAATGGCCACGATGCGGTTGAACCAGGTGTAGGCCGCTCGGTCGCGCAGCGCCTCGTGACCCACCTCTGTCTGTATGCGCAGCAGCTCGTCACGCTGCTCAACCTCAGCAGGACTTAGGGGCAGGCCGTTGACGGTCTCGGACCCAACGGGCGAAGGTGCAGGTTCGGTGATGCCGTAGCGCACCATCTGTGCCTCCACGCCTTTGATGAGCTCTGTACGGGCCCAGGTGCAGAAGCTCTTAAGAGCAGAATCGTTCATGGTTGATGAGCCTTTCTAAACGCCATAAGCCACCGGTGCTCGCTTTGGCACCGGTGGCTCCGCGAGTTAGTTGATACGAATCTCGTCGTTTGCAGCGAGTTCCTGCATAAGGCGAGAGCGCAGGTCGTCCACGTAGCGCTCCACGTCCTCTGCGGACAAGAGACGACTCGGCTTGGCCAGATCGGCGCGGCGCACGGTCTTGATCTTGCGCTGGGGCTTAGACGCGGGCACGGGCGCAGACGATGCGGCGCCCTTGTTGGAGATCTTCTTGACCACCTCACCCGTACTCGTGACCTCGGTGGTGCGGCGCTCGTTGTCCATTCGCATGCGGGCCTCATCCACGGCGTCGTATATCTTGTTGGTTGCAGCAACGATCCAGTTTTCCCAGTTTGCCGCGAGGGCGTTAAGCTCGTTGAGGCTCTGGACGCCATGGGCGCGGTTCTTGAACGACTCATACCTGGTGTTGGCGTCCGCGATGGCATCCTTGGCCTGCTTGACAAAACCTTCTTGGCTCTCGGCCTGCTTCCGCAAATCCTGCAGGTCGTTTTCGATACGACACAAGAACTCGTTGCGGCGAATGCCCAGGTGCTTTTTGATGTCTTCCTCGACGGGTACCATCAACGGCTGAATGTCTTTAATGCGGCCGTAGGGCTTTGGGTCTTTGAGGATCTCGCGTACCTTTGCCACGTTCTCCACCGCGTTGGGAATGTCATCGGAGGCATACTCGATGCCCTCGGTGCGGCTCAAGAAATCCTTGGCGTGGTCAAACGCTGTTCGTTGGTTGGACTCGAAAAACTCAACCACCTTGTCAAAGTCTTCCTTGGCATCGAGCAGGCGGTCCTCGTGCTTGGTGAACGTGGTCAAGAACGCCTCGGAATCGCTCTGGTCCTTAAGAACGTCGACCACCTCCGAGCGCATCTTCTCGCACTCGTCCTCACCGGGATACGGGTAGGCCGGCTTGATACCCGTGTAGTAGTCGCGTGCCATGGCGACGCACACCTCACGCAAGCCCTCAAGGCGCTCCTTGAGCTCGGCCACGAGCTTATCCTCGTTGGAGGGCACGGTCTTGAGATCAAACAGGTCACGCATAAGCTCGCCCGTGGCGCGCAGCAACCGGTCGCTCATGCGCACGCGCAAGCGCACCTGGGCCTTATCGGCATCCTTACGCAGGAGCGACACCATGCGGCTGTCGTTAGCTTGAACCGTCTGACCGCCAAACAGCACCTGCGCGCGCTGCTCCACTACAAGCTGCGCCACCACATTTGCGATGTCAACCTCGCGCCAGCCATAGGGCTTTTGCTGGTACCTGCGCTGGATATCGCCCATAGCGGTATCCAGGTGGCGCTGGTGCTGAACTTTGAGGTAGTCCTCGACCTCCTTGAGCGCACGCGTGTTGCCCGCGTCCATGCCAGCGAGCCCCGCTTGAACGTTGCCCGCCAGAGTGGAGCGGATATCGGAATCGCTCGTGACCGGCGCGCCGATATAGTCGGCCTTTTCAAAGACCACATCGCACAGCTGCACCAGCACTTGCTCAAAGACCTGAGCGGGTTTGGCCGCGCGGACCTCAATTATGCGGCCGTTGACCGCGCAACGTGCATGGAGTACGGCCTCGCTCAAAAGGACATCGGCCTCTTTCTCGTTATAGGCTGCCTCGCGCATCTTGGACTCGACGATCTGGCGCGTACTCGGCTGAAGCTCCTGGAGATTTCGCGTCTTGGCGTACTTGCGGATCTTGGCGGCGTTGACGAGCGTCTCCCAATAATCCGCCTCGTCGCTCAAAGCCACGATGGCTTTGCCCGAAGAAGCCAAGGCCAGCTCGGTATCGTCCGCACGGCCCAGATCGCTCGCCATAGTCGCCACGCAAAGCTCCATGCCGCCCATGCTGGCACCGTGGATTGAGCCGTCCACATAGCGGTCAAACGGAAAGTCGTTGGCCCCGCGGTTGAGTTTACGCGCGGTGTAGATGCTGTCGAACAGGCGCTTTTTGATAGACTCGATCACCTGCGTGTTATCGACCGGAGTGCGTGCGATCTCCTGCGCTATCTCCTGCTCCTCGTCGGTGAGGAAGCTATAGGCATCGCCCTGGCGTGCCACGTAGTTCTCGCGCTCCAGGCGGGCAAGGGACTCCTTGACGCGGTCCTTGAGGGCGCGCATGTCCACGTCGAGGCCGTCGATCATGAAGATGGAGATGTTCTCGACCGTGGCCTTAACGTAGCCGATGTAACGAATCAGGTACAGGAGCTTGAGCACCTGAACGTCGTAGGGTTCAAGGCCCTTTGCGTCCTCGGCCGCACGGACCGCGCGGTCGACCACCTGGTTGATGCCGTGCTCAAGGTCTTTGGAGATAGTGTCGAAGAAGCGCCAGAACGGCACGAGTGCACCGGTCTGGTCATACTGGATGGCCTGAGCGCTCTCCTGAAACGCGCTCAGCATGGAGCGCTCGCCCGTTGACATGTGCTTGGCCTTGACACCGTGCTTGCGCACCTCGGTCATCACGTCGGGCAGGAGCTTAAACTGGTAGCCCACAAACGGGTAGCTGGCCACAAAATCCTTGGAGTTGGCGTAGCCGGCAAGGTCGGAGCGCGAGCCACCCTCAAAGGTAAAGTTGTTTTTAAGCACGGCGGCGTCTTGCTCGTAGACCTGTGCAAGCATATCGGCCGCCGGCGCGGTCTTCTCGAGCACACGGCGTTGGATGACCTCGTCCACGCTGGAGCTGGAGAGCGAAAGGCGGGTATTGAAGCGGCCCTGGATCTTTGAAAAGTCGTTGCCCACGGGCAGGCTCAGGTTGTCGATGGCCTCCTGGCTCGTAACCATCACCCACACGCGGCCACCGCAGGCGGCACCCAGCTCCTCGACGATGGTCTGAAGGCTCAGCATAAGGCTTGGGTCCTTGTCGTTTGTAATAAACTGACCCACCTCGTCGACCATAAAGAGCAAACGGAAGTTGCCGCCGTGGGCCGCTGCCTGAGCGTCTACGTAGTCCTTGACCTTTTTGGCAAAGACATCGGGGGCCAAAACCTCGTCCTCAGAACCCTCGAGCCAGTTCCATGCGGCCTTTTCGCTCATGCCGAGCACGCTCTGCAGCACCTCGACCACGTCGTCCTCAAAGTAGCTGTAGGTGTCGCGGGTCTGGAGCCAGGACTCGCCGTTCACGCGCTCAAAGGCCTCGCGGAACTCCTGGGTCTTGCCCAGGGAATCGATGTAGTCCTCGAGCTTTGCAAGCTTGAGGTCCTCGCCGTAGAAGCCGCGCGCCTCGTAGAACATGCGCTCAAAGCCGCGAAGCAGCGCCGTGGGAGCCGTATCGCCCTGCTTCCACTGGCCCGCCTTGCTATCGATGTTAAAGAGGATGGCCTGCGTGGGCACCGAGCAGGCGCGCTCCATGGCAGCCGCGACCATGGGGTCGACGATCTTGCCGTCAAAGTAGCGGATGGCGCTCTTACCGCCGATCTGGCGATTCTCGAGCAGGTAGCTCAGCATCTTGAGGAAGTGCGATTTACCGGAACCGAAGAAACCACTGATCCACACGCCGATCTTGTCGGTGCGCGCATCGATGGCATCGCCGTAGGCCTTGAAGAACGTGGCAAAGTGCCTCTGCAACTCGCGCGTCACCACGTACTCGTCAAGCTCTTGGCGGATGGACCCATCTTTTGAATCCTGGACCTTGACCACGCCGTTGATGGAGCGGTTGATGTCTTTTGCAAAGAGGTCGCGAATGATTGTGTTGTCCATGGGTGCTCCTTTGGGTTTGGGAACGTTATGGCATAGGGTTGTTACCGGCGGCAGGGACATGCCTGCGGGGAGCCGTGCTTACGAGATATCGAAGGCGCGGTAGTAGTTGTCGGCCGGCAGACGGTTAAAGAGCTGGAAAGAAGAGCCGTTGAAACTGCCCGGATAGGCGGCGACCACAGGCACCTCATCAAAATCCGCAAGCATGCAGTGGAGAAGCGTGTGCATGCGAAAGAACGGGAAGACCTCACCTGCACCGGTGAGGAGAATGACGTCTCCGGGCGCGAACGGCTCGGTCTGCTCAAGGATGTACGCGGCAACTTTCTCGGGCGAGGCGAACTTGGCCACGTCCTCGAGCACGCGCTGGGTACCGCGGCGCTCCTCTTGGCGCGGGATAGCCTTGAGGACCCGGCGCTTTTCGAGAATTGCCAGCACGGCGTCGTAGAGGTTCACGACCTTGAGCGTGCACGGAAGCTTGTCGGCCTCGGCATCGCGTGAAAGGGCGTCAAATAATGCACGCGCTTCAAACTCCAGCGCGGGGTCATAGCAAAAGGTGTGGAAGCCGATCTCATTGCCTATGCCCTTGTTGGCCAAAAAGTCCTCGCTGCACAGGCACTCGCGCAGAAGCTGCGCGCGGCGCTCAAATTCCTGACGGGCATGCTCGGAGCGGACATGCGCCGCCACGACGCTCTTACGGGAATGGATGCCGATATTGGTGGTGAGATCGGTCGCCGGGGTGATAGCAGGGTCGGCGGCGCTGTTGACGGGAGCCACGCTACATCACCACCCTGCCGGTAAGGGCCGCGATAAGCGACTGCTCGCCCAGCTGAACCAAGGCTCGCTCGACATCGGAATCGAGGAAGAGTGGTGACAGGCGCTCGGACTCCGGACCCATACCCTCGCCGATAAGACCGGCGTGGCGGAGCGTCTGGCGAAGCGAGCCCTTAATGCGCTTGACCGTGGCCTCGGTCCAGCGGGCCGCGTCCGGATACTCCGTGGTAAAGCGCGTCATAAAGGCGTTGAGGTCAACCGCCGTAAAGGCATAATCGAAGTTTTGTAGGCGCTCCCCTATCTCGACGAGCACGAGCTCGCGCACGATATCGTAGCGGCAGATCATGCTGTAGAAGATGGCCTGGTCCGCCTGCGTAGGAGTGCCGGATGCCATGAGCCTGGTTAGGGATGACGCAGCCTCGACGGCGGTTTTGGGGTCGATGCCGCGCGCGGCGCATACGGCGTCCGTGGGCACCATGGCGTCAAGGCGGCGAAGGCACACGGTTGCGCGGTTGGCGACCATGCGCTCCGTGGGATATTGAAAGAGGTTCTCGCTCTTTACGCGTACAATGACCTGCTCGTTGCTTGCGCCCTGCATGCGAAGGGCAGCGACGATGTGCATCTCATGCGGGAGGAATTGCTCGCGGGTGAGCACCCCCCCCCGAACGCTTTTTGTGGTTACATCCACAGTACACGCTCCAAGGGTGTCAAAGGCTGTCACAAGTGCGCCGCAACCCGGCAGGCAGGCGCGGCGCACATGACAATAATCATACCTGTTGGTAAAAAAGTTACCACGCCCAGAGTGTCAAATGTTGAGCAATAAAATTAAATCCGGTTAACGGTCATTTTCGCAGCTTAGAAACTTTAACGAGGTCGCCCCAAATCACACTTGCCAGACAACCGCGCTTACGAATGCAGGCACGCACACGCCCAACGCCACCCTCCGCTACACTCAACATAGAGTTATACATATGATTCTATGTAAGGAGTTTCATATGCCTGTCGTAAAGCCTATTTCTAATCAGACGCGCGCGCTAACTACCATTCAGGAACGCGAAGATCACATTCAACGTACCATCGCTCATGGTTATGACGACCTCACCAACGGTCGTGTGCGCCCCTGGAAACAAGCGAAGGCCGAGACGGATCGGATGCGAGCCTCGAGATAAGCCCTCCCCCATGTAACCATCCTGTAAATCATAGCGGCGCACTCGGGTTTTGCTGTGATGCGGTCGCGCCTGGCGCTCCACTGTGCTAAAGTATCCCGAACGTCCAAACGACTACAAGGGGGAACTAGAAGATGGCACGTGTGCACAACTTCTCAGCTGGCCCGGCCGCACTGCCTACAAGCGTGCTCGCCGAGATCGCCGACGAGATGATGGACTACCGCGGTTGCGGCATGTCCGTGCTCGAGATGAGCCATCGATCTAGCATGTACCAGCAGATCATCGACGACGCCGAGGCAACCCTGCGTCGCCTGCTGAGCATCCCCGACAACTACCGCGTCCTGTTTTTGCAGGGCGGCGCCACGCTGCAGTTTGCGGGTATCCCCATGAACCTCATGCGCCGCGGGCGCGCCGGCTACATCGTGACCGGCAACTTTGCCAACAAGGCGTACAAGGAGGCCGCCAAGTACGGCGAGGCCGTGCTGCTCGCGAGCTCCGAGGGCACCAATTTCGACCGCATACCCACCATGGCCGACATCAACGCGCGCATTGCCGCCGAGGCCACAGGCGACGGGCTCGACTACGTCTACATCTGCCAGAACAACACCATCTTTGGCACCATGTACCACGAGCTGCCCAACTGCGGCGACGTACCGCTGGTCGCCGATGTCTCGAGCTGCTTTTTGTCACAGCCGCTCGACGTTGAGCGCTACGGGCTCATTTACGCCGGCGCGCAGAAAAACGCCGGCGCTGCGGGCGTGACTGTGGTCATCGTGCGTGACGACCTCATCGCAGATGGCCCAGCCTTTGCGCAGACGCCGCAGTACCTGGACCTTAAGGCCCAGGCCGCCAAGGGTTCCATGCTCAACACGCCCAACACCTTTGGCATCTACGTGTGCGGCAAGGTGTTCCGTTGGGTTGAGCAGACCGGCGGACTTGCCGCCATGGCCGAGCGCAACTGGACCAAGGCTAACCTACTCTACAACTGTCTCTTATACACATCTCCGAGCCCACGAGACGTAGAGGAATCTC
>CABSYH010000022.1:0-13416 GCA_902481965.1 uncultured Collinsella sp. | reverse complement strand
TCTCGTGGGCTCGGAGATGTGTATAAGAGACAGGGCCCAGGCCAAGAACTGCAGCCGCGGAACCAGCAAAGCCCAGGAACTGCCTTCTGCTCATTTCGTTCTTCATTACAATCCACCCTTTCACACCGTGGCGGCACCCTTTGCCGCCGCCTTCGGAGATTGGCTCGGGGACTTTGCCCCTTTTGCTAATTTGAACGATACGCTATTTGGCTAGTTGTTTGAACAAGTATTACTAGAGCGGTAGAAAAACTTCGGTGAACGGTAATTTCAACTTGATACTTGACAAGTTTTGTATAAACAATTATTTGTTATCTAATGCAGAGAAAACGCCCGGTCAAGCCGATGTACCGTCGGTTTGACCGGGCGTTTTCTCTTTGAGGCCATGAGTCTCGTCAGGCTGCGAGCTAGCCGGCTATCGCTTGGAATTGACACGGTAATGGAAGATCTCGGGGTGTGTGCGAGTGTGCGTCACCTCAAACAAGATGCCATCCGAGGTGTACGACTGACTCTCCATGACGGCAACGCAGTTGTATTTGCCGAGGTCAAGATAGCTGCAGTCCTCATCGTTGGCGAGCTCGACACTCACCGTACGACGGCTCGCCATCACTTTGACACCGCGCTTGTGCTCCAGATAGCCGTAAATAGAATCTGCCGCGATCTCGGGAGTCAGGCCCTTGGCGATCGACGCCAAAAAATAGCCATGGTCCACTTGGCGCGCGTTGCCGTTGAGGCTTCGGACACGCACTACGCGAATCAACTCCTCGCCCACCTTAAAGCCCAGGTGACGAGAGAGTTGCTCGGTGCAAACCAGATGTTCGAAAGACTTAACGTCCGTCGATGCAACGGCATTGTTGCGCTTTGCAAACTCGCCAAACGACTCAACCTCTTCGAGTGCGCCCAACATGTCGGTTTCGCCCTTAAGCCAAATAACGCGCACGCCCTTGCCGTGTATGGGCTGCACAAACATCCCGTCGGCCAGCATACCCAAGGCGCGACGGACGGTATTGCGAGTGCATCCGAACTCCGCGGTCAGCTCGGCTTCGGTTGGCAGCATCTCCTGAAACGCATAGGTCCCATTAATGATGCGCGAGCGTATTTCTCGGTAGATTCCTTCGTATATCGCTTTTGGCATTGTTTCACCTCTACATTATTCATTTCCGGCTAGGCACGATAGCATTTCTTAAAGTTGTTTAAACCGAATATCGGTAAAGCGACAGGATTTAACCGTTGACGGTTTCTGTCATGCCCAAATCGGTTTCGCTCAAAACTGCCGGTACGACAATCGTCTGGTCCTCTACAATGAATCCATTGTTTAAACGTTTCCCCACGCGCAACGCGCCTCGATATTCGGAAGGCAGAACATGCTGCAAAAAATCCAACGCTTTGGCGGGGCAATGTTCGCGCCCGCCATGCTGTTTTCTATATCAGGCCTCATGGTCGGCGTCTCCGCTCTCGCAACGACTGCGGACATCGTCGGCGATCTCGCCGTATACGGAACCCCTTGGTACGTTTTCTGGGCTATCATCCAGCGCGGCTCGTGGACGGTCTTTAAACGCCTCCCGCTCCTTTTTGCCGTAGCGCTGCCCATCGGTCTTGCCCAAAAACAACCGGCTCGTTGCTGTCTCGAGGCTCTCGTCGCCTATTTTGCCTACTGCTTCTTTTTGAGCGAGATCATTAAGCTGAGCGGAGACAACCTTGGACTTGAGTACCCGTCATCTTTGACCTCCGCCAGCGGTATCACCGTCATCGACGGCATCAAGACGCTCGACACCGGCATTATCGGCCCGCTGGCGGTATCGGCAACCGTCGTTGCCATCCATGACCGCTTCTACGATGCCAAGGTTCCCGATTGGCTCGGCACCTTCTCGGGCTCCTCGCTGGTCTACCTCATCAGCTTTTTTGCCGTGTTTGCCCTTGCCGCTATCTCGGCCGCCATCGTGCCCTACGTATACGATGTAACCGATACGCTGCGTCACGCGCTTGCAGGCGTCGGTCCCTTTGGCGTGGGCATCTTTGTCTTTTTAGAACGAGCACTCGAGCCCTTTGGCCTGCACCACCTGCTCTACATGCCGATCTACTACGACAACCTGGTCATTAACGACGGCATCTACGCCACATGGAGCAGTTTGCTCCCCATCCTCTCCCATAGCACGCGCCCCCTTAATGAGCTTGCGCCGTGGGCCGGTTTTACCGCCACCGGCTGGGTCAAGCTCTTTGGCCTTCCTGCCATCGCAGCTGCGTTCTACTCCACCGCAAAACCCGAGCGCCGCGCCGGCCTCAGGGTCATCCTTGTTCCCGCCATCATCGCCTCGGTGGTTTGCGGCGTTACCGAGCCACTCGAGTTTCTCTTTATGTTCACCCACCCCGGGCTCTTTTTGCTCTACGCCGTCTTATCGTCTTGCCTTGCCACAACCATGAATCTCTTTGGCATCGTCGGCATCTTCTCGGGCGGCCTCATGGAGATGGCAGCCTTCAACTTTATTCCGCTCATGCGCACGCATGCCGGTGCCTATCTTTTGGCGCTCGGTATCGGCCTTGCCTTTAGCCTCATCTTTTTTGTTAGTTTTCGAGCACTCATCTTGGTCTATGACCTTAAGACTCCGGGCCGCGAGGATCATGTCGTCAATCGCACGGCAATCGATTGTTTAACGGGAAGCGACTTTGCCAAAGAGCAATCTCCCAATGACGAGGTCAATAGTCGATCCGATCAAGATCACGTCCTCGCTGAGCGGGTAATTCAGCTTTTAGGTGGCGTTGGCAATATCGTGGGCGCAACCAACTGCGCCACGCGCCTGCGCGTCGAGGTCGCAGACCCTTCCATCGTTGCAGATAACGCGTCGTTTGTCGCGGTGGGCGCCAAGGGCCTCATCATTACGGGCAAGACCGCCCAGGTGATTATCGGCATCTCCGTTCCCCGCGTTAAAGAGCATTTTGACCAGATCATGGGCCTCGAGCCGGAATTTGTGCCCACCACCTCGGCCTCCCCTGCCGCCAGCGCAGCCCATAAGCGCGGCAATATTTGCTTCTTCGATATCGACGGAACGCTCGCCTGGCAAGACCCCAGGCTCGCCCAAGACCTTCCCGAAGACGAGCGGGACCTCTCCCCCTATCCCAACGAGGCGGTTTCGCAGGCAATCCGCGAGTTTGTCGCCAACGGCAACATGGCCTTTATCTGCACGGGACGCACTCTGAGCTGCATCCACCCCAAACTTCTTGAGCTGCCTTGGACCGGCATCGTCTGTCTTGCGGGCGGTTACGCCGAGATCAACGAACACGCAGTTCGCGATCTGTCGATGACGCCCAGCATGCTGCAGCGTCTTGCCCCCTACCTTGAGCAATCGGGCGAGGTCATCCGCTTTGAGGGCCTCAACGGCGTCGTGCGCATGAGTGCCGATGCGCCCGATGCTCCCGGATACGCGCGCACCCTGGGCGACGCAGTCACGCAGCTGCAACATTACAGTGTCTACAAGATCTTGATGTCTACATCACTCGCCAACCACATCGCTCAAGATAAGGCACTTGAGCCGCTGCTGTGCTTTAACGAGCTCGAACTCGAGGTAACCGAAATCTCGCCCCGCGAAAGCACGAAGCGCGGGGGCATCCAGTCTGTACTCGACGCCCTCGATCCCCACCACGGAACCGTATACGGCATCGGCGACGCCAGCAATGACGTCTCGCTGATGAACGCCGTCGATGTCGGTATCGCCATGGGCAATGCACCGGACTATCTCAAGGATAAGGCCGATTACGTGACCGACACCGTCGATCACGACGGTGTCGTTGCGGCGCTCGAGCATTTTAGGCTGATTTAGGCGCGCTCCATCAAACGCACGCCCGTTGTCCTAAATCGCCAAAACTGCCGCGCCAAACGCCCTAATGTGGCAATATGTTGTCTGCATATTGCATCAACGCAACCTCAGAAAGAATGCGAGAACCCGTGTCCAGTCCGTTTACCAGCTTTTTAGCCCAGCACTTTGACCAGATTAACGACTATCTGGCCACGTTCTTTGACGGACAGGCGACCTCTGCCGATATCGAGCGCTACCTGTACGCGCCGCTCTCGGCTTTTACGGCCAACGCCGGCAAGCGCCACCGCCCGCTTATCTGCATGCTCGCCGCAACCGCAGTGGGCGGTAGCTTTGAGAGCGCCCGCAGCGCCGCGGCAGCCATCGAGCATTTCCAGTCGGGCGCGCTGATCCACGACGACATCGCCGACAACGGACAGCTTCGTCGAGGCAGGCCCTGCATGCACCTTACCGAGGGCACGGGCCTTGCCATCAATTGCGGCGACCTGGCGCTCACCATGGTCACCAAGACGGTTCTCGACGACCCCACGCTGGAGTCCGACGTGAAGCTGCGCGTGCTCCACGAGCTTACCGAGATGATCGTCCGCACCATCGAGGGTCAAGCGCTCGACCTGGGTTGGGTCCGTGACGGGCGCTTTGATATCTCGGTTGATGACTACCTGGACATGGCGACGCACAAGACCGCGTTTTACAGCGGAGCCACGCCGCTTGCCGCCGGAGCCATTATCGGCGGCGGCAACGATGAGCAAATCGAAGCGCTGCGCGCCTTTGGCCTGCACACGGGCCTTGCCTTTCAGATTCAGGACGACCTGCTCAACCTTGTCGGCACTAAGGAAGCCGCCAACAAGGACTTCCGCACCGACATCACCGAGGGCAAGCGCACGCTTGTCGCCGTACACGCCCTCTCTGATGAGCGCCACCACGACGAGGTCGAGGCGATTCTTTCCTCGGGCACCGATGATCCCGCGCAGCTCGCACGCGCCGTGGAGATCTTCCAGGAGACCGGCTCCATCGATTACGCCCACACTTACGCGCTCGACCTGACCGCTAAGGCCAAAGCGGCCATCGAGAACGTTGAGCTTGATCCGCACGCACGCGAGCTGTTCCTCTCCATGGCAGATTTCTTTGTGGAGCGCCTTAACTAACGGGGGTTATAAAACCTGTCAGCAGCGTATTTAGGCACAACTTGCTACACTGTTGAGTGCATGTTTATGCATCCCTTTGCGTTGTCTATCCGACAGACGCTCAAATAGTACGAATGGTACGCCGAAAGGGGTTCGTTCATGGAACCTATTACAACGGGCATGCAAGGAGCAGCCGTCGAAGACGTGCAGTCTCGTCTCCTGCAGCTCGGCTACACGATTGATGCCGCCGAAGTCACCGACAAGTACTTTGGAGCCACCACTGAGCAGGCCGTCAGCACCTTCAGGCTCGACAGCGGCCTTGCTGCCGGTCATGCCGTCGATATCCCCTGCTGGAGCGCCCTTGTAGACGCTTCGTATAAGCTGGGCGACCGCACTCTCTATCTGCGCATGCCCAATTTCCATGGCGCCGATGTGCAGGCCCTGCAGCGCGCTCTCAACGTTTTGGGCTTTGCCTGTGGCGAAGACGACGGTTACTTTGGTCCGCATACCGAGGCCGCCCTGCAGCAGTTCCAGGAAAATGTCGGCCTGTTTGCCGACGGCATGGCCTTCCAGGACACCTACGCCTACATCAACCGCCTGCACCATGTGTGGGAGGGCAAGCCCTCGGTCACCGAAGCCGAGTCCCGTATCGGTTTTGCTCGCGCCGCCAACGTGCTCGAGCGCTTCCAGATTGCCGTTATCGGCGAGGACCCCATCGCACGCAGCGTTGCGTCGCGCATGTGGAATATCGCCACGGCAACGACCGACAACAGCGGCATGATGCTCTGCGACTCCGAGGTCCCAACCGACGTTGACCTGGTGCTCGAAATCGCAAGCGATGAGCTGCCCGCAGATGCAGCGCCGCGCGCCACGATCGCCCTCGCCGAGTGCCACAACCTGGCCCAGCGCATCCGCACTGCCAATGTCGCCGCGCAGCAGAAGCCGGCTCGCATTCGCATTGAGCTCACGGGCATGACGCGCTACAACGGCACCTTCACGGCCAGCGACGCGCAGACACTCGCCGTACGCCTGCTCGATGGCGTTTGCGATGCCCTCGCAGATTAGGTAAACTAAACGAGTTGCTTTTGGGCAACACCACACATTGGGACGTAGTTCAACGGTAGAACTCCGGTTTTTGGTGCCGGCTGTTGGGGGTTCGAATCCCTCCGTCCCAGCCATTAAAATTGAGCGCCCTGAGCCCATAACGGCCCAGGGCGCTTTCTTGTGGGCAAGCGGAGGGATTCGAACCCGCAAGGGTGCAGAGCTGAGGAAACGCGAAGCGTTTTCCAGCGCAGCACGCAAGGAGCAAAGCGACGCAGCGGAGCGCTGCCGCCGAAAAGGCGGACGCGGAATCCCTCCGTCCCACAGCCGGCACTTGGGGACGTTCCTAAGGTGCCGGCACTAAAGGAACGTCTCCAAGTGCCGGCCTCCCAAAAATCTACCTTTAAAAGACAGGCGCCCCAGGCCCATAAGGACCAAGAGCGCCTTTCATCTAGAAAATATCAGCCCAGTTCCGAAAAGCGAGCCGCATGCGACAACCAAGTAGCCGCAGGCCCCGGGAGAGTGGGGACACCGGCTTAGGTTTATCGCGAGTTCCGCACGAACAGGAGGCCACTTAACCTCGATGTTTTGGACGTGACAGCGAGAGGGGCCCTGGTATGTCAAGGTGACGTGAAACAAGGCGGCGCTGACTTTCTGGTCGCGCCGCCGAAGTTGAACGTCAGATTGCCGTGCCAGGGCCCCTCGCAGCGTCAAGGAGGCCGCCGTTCGGTAGAACGGCGGCGCTAATTGTTCAGCATGCGGTCGAAGCTTCCCGAGTCGCCATCCCGATAGTCTGCGGTCATCAGAATCTCCTGCGGAATGCGCCCGCCCTCGCGCAGCACGTTGCGGAACTGCACGCGCGTGACCATGGGCAGATCTTTGATCGTCGCCGCCAGGTTCTGCGGCACGCCCTGGTTGGCAGCCGCGGGCTCGCACTCGCCGCCGGCCTTCACGCGACGCTTATGCTCGGCGAGCATGGCGCGGTACATGCCGGCATGCAGGCGAATCTCAACCACATTGGCATTGCGAGTCTGCTCGACGATGCGCGCGCCCTCGCGATCGATATCGCCCACGTAGTAGACGTAGTTAAAGCGATAGCCAATCTCGGCCAGATAATCATCCAGTGCGTGCGAGACGCTCGCCTTGCAGCCGCCGCCAAAAATCACGCCGCCCACCTTGGTACCAAAGAGCTTGGCATGTTTGCGTCCGCGCAGGAGCTTGACGATCTCGTCATAGGTATCCAGGTTCTCGACCATAATGAACGGCTTGTCGGCGCCCAGCGTAAAGAAGCCCGTAAAGTGCACGGGGCGATTGGGGGCGACCTTGATCGCCTGCATGCTGATGCCCTTTTCGGTCATACGCCTGATCAGGCGCTCACCGTGCTTGCCGTCAAAAGCCTTCTCGTCGTTAAAGATCTGGTAGGCACGCTGGCGGCGCGAGGCAACCGGCGTATCGGCACCTCGATTCTGCTCGATCCAAGCCTGGATGATTGCAATTTCCTCGGCGATCTTGCGGTTGGACATCTCGTTATGCTGAGCGCGCTGCGGAGCCTTTTTGCCGTCCTTGCCCTCAACCTTTACGATCTGTGTCTGCTGCTCCTTGATCTTAGAGAGCGCCGTAGGCGTAGGGACAACTTTGAGCAGCTGCCTGCCTAAAACGCGGGCAAGGGCAAACGCCGATACCTCACCGTGGACGGCCGACTCGGGCTGCTGGGCAGCAGTACCTGCTGCGGCAGACTCCGGCTTCTTCTGAGACTTGCGCTTAGAATCGCCTTGGGAATTGCGCTCGCGCTTCGGCATAGACGCCTGCTTCTGCGGACGATCGGACTTGCTCTCCTTCGCCGGCTGGCGCTTAGGCTGCCCCGAAGAAACCTCGGCCTTCGCATCCTCGTCCTGCGGCGTGGTCCTCTCGGCTGCAGTCTCGGCATGGGAACTGCGGCCCCCACGATGGCGACGGCGGCGAGGCTTGCTCGACGCGCCCTGCTCCGTCCGCTCATCAGTAGGCTGCTGGCCCTTGGCCTCGGCATCAACCTCAAGCTGCGGCTCAACAGGCTTCTGCTCGCGAGCCTCCGGCTCAACGGCCTTCTCGTCCTGGGCGGTCGAAACCGACTCGCCCTTCTCCTGATGCTTTACGGGATACGCGCGTCCCGCAAAACCGCGGCCGGGACGACACGAACCCGGAGCCTTCTTGGCAGACTCCTCAACATCGTCTGCAACCTCAGAAGACTCTTCAACCTCACGCGCGGCATCCTGCCGTGCAGTCTTAAAGTGAGCACCGCGACGACGCTTGGGCTCTTGGGCCTCCACGGGCTTTTGCTCCCTCGCGGGCTTCTGCGACTCGGCAGCAACCTCGGTCTCAACAGCCTCAGCATCCGTCTCACCCTTTCGAGCAACGGCGCGACGGAAGCGCTCCTGCTGGGCGCGGCGCTGCGCATCGCGCTTGCCACCCCCGCCAAAACCGCCGCGTCCTGCCTTGGCCGTAAAGGCACGCACGACGTTCTCATCGAGCAACTCATCGGTATCGACATGCTCACGCGGAGCAGTTTCTTCCACAGCAGGCACGTCAGCGGAATCCTCGACGACAAAATCCTCGACGGACTCGGCAGGCCGCTCCTGGACATCGCGGATCTCGGCATTGATGGTATAGAACGCCGGGCGGCCGTTAATGCCGCTACCCTCGATCTTGGTCACGATCTTTGCCGCGATAAGCTCATCGCGCATCGCCTTGGTGTCGCACTCCTTATCGACGGAGCGGAAAATCTGCGCCAGCGCACTCGACTTAATCTTGAGCGCCTTGCGGCAAAGCAGGTCGTAGGCAACCAGCTTGGCACGCTCAGCAGAAAGCGACGTCTGGCTGCTCAGGCGCTCAGCCAAAGCATCGACATTGTTTTGATTATCGGAATATACCGTCTTGGCCACGGGGCCCCTTTCATATGTACACATATACGTCTATATGGTACAACGCGCGCCCTTATCCACGCAAAACATCTGCGAGAACACTCGAGCGTCACCCGCTTTCGCATGAAAAAAGACCGAGTCCGCGTCGTTGCGGACCCGGTCTTTCCGAGTCAAATGGATGGGAGATTCAACCCGTCCGACCGACTAGGCCTTGGCGGCCTCGGCGTCGGCAGGAGCCTCAGCGGCAGCGGCGCGACCGTACTCGGCCTTGCCCATCTCGGACCACTCGGGCTCCTCATCAGGCATGGAGCCAGCCTCCTTGCCGAAGAACTCCTTGAGGCAGTTGACGGCGACGATGAGGCCCAGGACCATCAGCAGGACAGCGAAGACAAGCTGCAGGCCCTTGGTGGCGGCGACGGAAACGGCGGCCGTGGTGGCGGTAGCCGGGATGGTACCGAAGAAACCGTAGGCCTGGACGGCGGTCATGCAGCCCATGGCGCTCTGGACCAGCGAGGTGAAGGTGCAGCAGAGCAGGAAGGCGACGGGCACGTAGAGCATCCAGCCCTTGCGGCCGGTGCACTTGCAGAACACGGCGAGGGTGATCATGGTCATGCCGCCGAGCAGCTGGTTGGAAGCACCAAAGAGCGGCCAGATGTTGGCATAGCCACCAAAAGCGAGGGCGAGACCGGGAAGCAGAGTGACGACCGTGGCGAACCAGGGGTTGCCGAGGACCTTCATGTAGCCGGCCTTGGACTCGATGGCCAGGGCGTCGTTGGTCTGGGCAAAGAACTCAGAGAACGAGGTGCGGGCGATGCGGGCGACGGCATCGAGCGAGGTCAGGGCCAGAGCGGAGACGTTCATGGTCATGAAGACGGTAGCGAGCGTGCCGTCAACACCGAAGGCCTGCATACCGCGGGAGATACCAGCGGCGAAGATCTGGAACGGGGTGGAAGCGACACCGGCGTTGAGGGCGCCAGTACCGGCGGTGTTCATATCGGAGAACATGATGCCAGCGACGATGATGGCAAGGATGCCGACGAAGGACTCGACGATCATGGCGCCGTAACCGACCTTGACGGCGTCCTGCTCCTTCTCGACCTGCTTAGAAGAGGTGCCGGAAGAAACGAGGCTGTGGAAACCGGAGAGAGCACCGCAAGCGACGGAGACGAACAGGACCGGGAACATCATGCCGGAGGCAGTGGAGAAGCCGGTGAAGACCGGAGCGGTGATAGTGGCCTGACCGTTGACGCCCAGGACGACGATGCCGAGGACAGCGCAGACGATCATGACGATCATCATGATGGAAGTGAGGTAGTCACGCGGGGTCTTGAGCATCTGGATGGGCATAGCGCCAGCGAAGACCAGGTAGACCATGACGACGGCGAACCACTGGAACTTATCCAGGTAGACCGGGAACTGCATACCGACGGCGAACATGAGGACCATGAGAACCACGCCGGTGACGAACTCGGCAGCGCCGGTGAGGTTGAACTTCTTCTGGGCCCAACCAAAGGCGATAGCGACGAAGGTGAACAGGATGGAGATGGTACCAGCGCAGCCGGCGGCATAGGACTTGGTGAAGTCGATGGCACCGGTAGCAGCACCAGAAGCGTCAACGGCCGGGGTGAACATGAACGTCTTGCAGACCATGTCGGTGAAAGCGGCGATGACGATGATGCAGAACAGCCAGCAGAACAGCAGGAACAGGCGACGGCCGGTCTTGCCGATGTACTTCTCGATGAGCTGAGCCAGGGACTTGCCGTTGTTCTTCATCGAGGCGTACAGGGCGCCAAAGTCGTGGACGGCGCCAAAGAAGATGCCGCCGACGAGAACCCAGAGCACGACGGGAAGCCAGCCGAAGGCCATGGCGACGATCGTACCCGTAACAGGGCCAGCACCGCAGATCGAGCTGAACTGGTGCGAGAACGCGGTGAAGGCGGAGACGGGCGAAAAGCTGTTGCCGTCCTTCATGCGCTTGGCCGGCGTGAGGGCCTCTTTGTCAACGCCCCACTTGTTGGCCAGCCATCGGCCATAGCCCAGATAGCCGCAGGCGAGCACCGCCGCGGCCACAACCATGAGCAAAACTCCGTTCATTACATTTCCTCCTCTAAAAAGAACTTCCCAGACATAAAAAATGAGGGCCGTCGGTTGCGCTCGACGGCCCTCATCTTCATCAGCCGCCCGTTATCGTACGGGCTAGCTGTATGTGCTAACCCGCATCAGATAATTACTACGCTGATAATGTTTAGCTGATGCGTGAACATGTCTAAGAAATCCTCTTCAATCATGATGCGAACGATCCGTGCGTGTTCACATCCCCCAGTGGTTGAAAAGGAGTATGAAACTTTAGTTACCTAAAGTCAACGCAAATTTGTAATGAATTTTCGACTTTTTTGAATTTCTCGGTATAAAACGCCACTGACCTCGGACTTTACCCCACGACAGTTTTTGCATGAGAGATGCCCCTGAGAGCCGCGGGAGCCGGGCGGCGCATATGAACTTTCCTGCTCTACAGTCCTGCGCAAGACGGAAAGCACATTAAGTGCTTTCCTTTGCGTGCGGAACTCGCGACAAACTTAACCCGCGCCAGCCGGCCCCGGAGACCCTCCCTGCCGTCACATTGTTCGAAGACTTTGTTGCTCGCCGCTTCGCGGCTCGGGATCCCCGTGCTCCTCGGCGAGGTTGTCTGATGGTTGTTGTTGAACTTCGGCCTTTGGCTCAAATGGAAACGGGAGATGCGATCTGCATCCCCCGTTTTTGTTGCGGTTAATCCAAGTCAATAAACCTGGTGCTTATGATCTTGCCGTCTTTGACGAGCATTCTGGCCATGGTGGGGCCTCGGGTGCCTCTTGGATAGCTGGCGCTGCCTGGGTTGAGGACCAAGCAGCGGCCCACTTGGGCTTCTTTAGTTACGTGGGTGTGACCATTGATGGCTACGTCTACGGATCCCACCGGAAGGTCTTCGCGGTAGTGGGCTACGGCGAACTTGAGGCCTTCGTAGGTAAAGAGCGCCAAGCGGTCCACGTCGGGGCCGTAGTCGCGGTAGTAATCGTTATTGCCCAGCACCGCTCGCACGGGGGCGATGGTGCGCAGGTGCTCGTAGTCCATCTCCGACGTAAGGTCGCCGGCGTGGATAATCAGATCCGCACCCTTAAGCTCGTCCAGGAGCGCAGGCGAAAGATAGCCGTGGGTGTCCGAGATAATGTCGATACGCTTGGCGCTTGCACTGTTCATGGGATCCCTTCCGCAAAACGATTTGGTGCATTCATGCAAAAAGCCCCACGGCTCCGCAGACGATTTTGGTCTACAGGGCTGCGGGGCCAATGTGCTAGAGACTCAGAGCTTTTTTGAGTGGCACGACGCGACGGCGCGAAACCGGTACGCGTTCGTCGACGCCCGTAATACCCAGCTGGATAGCGCCCGAGGGAACCGTCTCGACATCGGTGACACACGCCAAGTTGACGATATAGCGGCGGTGAACGCGGAAGAAGCCAAAGTTGCAGAGCTTGGCCTCGAACTGTGCCAGCGAGGTCGTGGACAAAAAGCGGTCATCGACCGTATAAATACAGGAGTAATCGTCCTTGGCCATGATAAAGCGAATGTCGTCCACGGGGATGAGGACCTTGCGGCCGCCCTTTTCCACCGGGATGCGCTCGATGGTCACCTTGCTGTCCGTGACAGGTTTGGCGCGTTGCATAACCTTATCGATCGCTCGATCCAGGCGAGCCTCCTCGACCGGTTTCATCAGATAGTCGACGGCATCCACATCAAACGCCTCGACCGCGTGATCGCTGTACGCGGTTACAAATACGATCGCCGGCGGATTCTTGAGCTTGTGCAGTGCCTCGGCAAGCTGCAGACCCGAAGCGCCAGGCATCGAAATATCGAGGAACACGACATCGACGCGGCTCTCCATGAGCATCTCGATGGCGGAGCGAACGCTCGACGCTTCTGTGATCGTGCCGATCTTGCCCGTCTGCTCGAGCAAGAAGCGAAGTTCCGAACGGGCCGGGGCCTCGTCATCCACAATCATCGCACGCAGCATAGGGATAAAACCTTTCGTCAACTAACTACGTCGGGCATCCGCCAACTAGCGTTAAACCCGCAACCTATCATTTTACTCTTGAATGTCGAAGATGCTCTCTGACAAATCGAGATGCAGGAGCACTTTAGTGCCCTTACCCGGGGCCGATTCGACGCGCGTGTAGGAGTGCGGTCCATAAAAGCGATGGATGCGCTCCGAAATATTGTGCATGGCCACACCGGCGCCGCCACCCTGTGGGGAGTTGGCGTCGGAACGGGCAGAGCGCTCGTCAAACAGTCTGGCAGCGGTGCCTTCGTCCATGCCCACGCCGTTATCGGCGACCGCAATCAAAATCGCATCTTCGCCATCCCTGTGGACCGACACGTCAATCCTCAGCGCATCGCCATCACCCATACCGTGGCGTACGGCATTCTCGACGATCGGCTGAATTACAAATGCCGGCACCAGCGTGTCCTCGATCTGTCTCTTATACACATCTCCGAGCCCACGAGACGTAGAGGAAT
>CABSYH010000021.1:0-13559 GCA_902481965.1 uncultured Collinsella sp. | reverse complement strand
AAAGGGCGCTGACCTTCTGGTCGCGCCCTTGAAATTGAACGTCAGATTGCCGCTTGGGGCCGTTTGCAGCGTCGAGCAGTTACGCGGTTTGGTAAAACCGCGTAACTACAGGGCCTCGAGCGCGTTGGCGATGCGCTTCATGGCGGCATCGGCGGATGCTTGGTCGGGCGCCTCGGCCAGCACGCGGATAACCGACTCGGTTCCACTCTTGCGCACGAGCACGCGGCCCTCGCCTGCCAGCGCAGCCTCGGCCTCGGCGATGGCGTTCTGCACGCCCATGTTCTCGAGCGCGGCGTCCTTGTCCGCCACGTGCACGGCCACCTGCGCCTGCGGCAGCAGCTTGCACGGAGCCGTGAGCTGCGAGAGCGTCTCACGCTCGGCACGAATCACTTCCATCACGCGCAGCGAGGTCATAATGCCGTCGCCCGTGCGCTCGATATCGCCAAAGATCGTATGGCCCGTCTGCTCGCCGCCCAGGCTGTAGCCGCCCTCGCGCATCTTGGCATACACGTGACGGTCGCCCACGCCGCTGGTCACGGCGCTCAGACCGGCAAGCTCCAACGACTTGATCAGGCCAAAGTTGCTGGCGATCGTCGGCACCACGGTACCGCCCGAAAGGCGACCGTGTTTGTTCAGATACACGCCGCACACGTACAGGATCTGGTCGCCGTCTACCACGCGACCGCGCTCATCCACGGCCAGGCAGCGGTCGGCATCGCCATCGTAGGCAAAACCCACGTCCAGGCCCTGCTCCACCACATGGCGCTGCAGGCGCTCCATATGCGTGGAGCCGCAATCGACGTTGATGTTAAAACCATCGGGCGCGGCATTGATCACGCGCACGTCGGCACCGAGCGCGTCAAACACCGGCTTGGCCACCGAGGAAGCCGAGCCGTTGGCGCAGTCGATACCGATCTTGACGCCCTGCAGCGAAAAGTTCGCACTTGCAATGAGCGAAGCAATGTAGCGGTTGCGGCCCTGCATGTAGTCCACCGTGGCGCCGATGTGGTTGCCCATGGCCAGCGGAACTTCGCTCTTGCCATCGATGTAGTCCTCGATGAGCTCCAGCACGTCCTCGTCCATCTTAAAGCCGTCGCTGTTGACGAGCTTAATGCCGTTATCGCAAAACGGGTTGTGGCTCGCGCTGATCATGATGCCGCAATCGAAGCAGCCTTCCACAGTCTGATGCGCTACGCCCGGCGTGGGGATCACGTGCAGCATATAGGCGTCCGCACCGCTCGCGACCAGGCCGCTCACCAGCGCCGCCTCGAACATATAACTCGAGCGACGCGTGTCCTTGCCCACGATCACGCGTGCCTTGCGCTCGCGGTTGGCGCCGTAATACCAGCCCACAAAGCGGCCGATCTTATAAGCGTGCTCTACCGTCAGCCCAACGTTGGCCTCACCGCGAAAGCCGTCGGTGCCAAAGTACTTCATATCTTACTTATCCTATTCGAACGTTTGAGCGGTTGGCGTGGTACGAACCTTAAGCTCTTTGTGCCCAGAGTCCTTCGAAGTCGTGACCGTGTACTCGACCTTTATGTCTTGTCCAAGAAGCATGTGGACACCGCCCCATGCAACCTTCAAGCCATCGTGCGTCGCTTCGTTCATCTCGATAGAACCGGAGCCCGAAGTCTTAATGTCCGAAATGCTGCCTCCCGCAGGAGCATAGAGATAAAGCCTCAGCACCTCATCATCAATATCCTGGCTAATGCCGTTATGGCCCTGGAAATAACCAGGCATCTCGGCCTTCTCCTGGGGGGTCATCGTGTTTTTGAGCGAGGTGGTCACTCGATACGTCGTCGAGCCATCGGCATTTTCAACCGAAGAATCGATGGTGACTCGCTTATCGAGGAACCAATCCATCTTTGAATAGCTGTAGTTGTTCACATAGACGCCCAAAATCGGAGCCTCCGACGTATCGGTTTGGAGAGCGCCCGATATTCCAAGAGCCTTCGCGGCCTTTTCCTCGTCATCATTTCTCGAATACATGAGGATGCGACCCTCGGAAGCGCCCTTTTCGATGGCGGCAGCAATCTTAGTAATATCGCTGGAGCCCAGTTCGTCCACGATCTTGTTAAAAGCTGATCCGGCAACCGCCGCAAAAATGGCGTCCTGTTCCTCTACCGGGTAATTCCAATAAATATCGTGCAGCAGCACCTTTGCGGCGTTGCTTCCATCAACGACGGTGCCGTCAGGAAGCTGTGTGCCGCCTACAACGCCGAGCATATACTGCAAAAATACCGGATCGACTGCAAATACGCCGTCGATGTCATCTCCGACAATGGCCTTCTGCATATCGCTGGCAAGCTGAGCCGCACGCGGATAATCAGGCGTCATCGTAACGTCGCCCATCGTGTATCCGAGCGTGTTGAATCCGGTCAGGCCCCATCCGGTCGTGAACAAGTTTGCCTCTTCATCGGTGATGGGAAGCGGGCTCAAAGGCTCTTTCATCATGTCGACTTTGACAAAATCGCCCAGTTCGAGCTTACCGTCAGTCACCGACATCACGCCGCGAGAACCGGGGAAACCGCCGCAGGCGCGGATCTCGACATTGCTCATCGCGAGCACAAGGTAATGACGCGTCTGGCCGTTGGCACCGAGCATCTGGGGAAGGACGGGGGCGACCTTCTCCGCCGCGTCAACCGCACCGTTGAGGGTGGCAAAGCCGTCCTTGGCCTTATCGACCAGCTCGGTCACCTGGGAAATATGAGTATCGCCAATGCCCTGAACCTTCTCGTTGGCGCTCTTGAACACCTTCGAGCTGCTGGAAAGCGAATCGGCGACCGCCTGCAGCGCGGACACGTTAATCATGCCGTCCTGGAACAGCTTGCCGGGCGTGGCCTGCGAGAGGTTATCGGCCATGGGAACCAGCGCGTTGCTCGAGACATCGGACAGGGCATCAATCATGGTGCGGGCTGCGTTGATGTCACTGCCATACACCGGGATAAACGATGCCGCCGTCCACAGCGGGCTCGAGGTCTCCGCCTTCATGCTGTTACAGAGCTCATCGATCTTCTTCGCGTCGTCAGGCAGCGTCGAAAAATCGCCCGACGTGACCTTGTCCTTAAGGCCACCGACGATCTCGACAGCCTCCTTCGCTTCGCTCTTTACGGTCTTTGCCGAGTTAAGCAGCATAAAGCCGCTTGCGCCAAGCGCAACGAGAAGCACCGCGACTACAGCGGCAATAATGGCGCCGGTGTGACGCTTTTTGCGCTCGCCCTTGCGATGGCGATGACGGACCAGACCGTCAGAGGTCGAACTCGACGAAGCATCGCTACCGTAGTTCAAGCCAAAATCGTAATAATCTTCCTTGGAACCCGAGCCCGCAAACTCGGCACCGCTATCATCCAGGCGGGCGAACGTGCCTGTCTCGGAGGCGCCGGTGTAAATCGTGCCGAGGTTACCCGTAAGCCCCGCGCCACCGGCAGAGGGAGTATTGTTGTCGGCCTTGCCGGCATTAACGTTGCCGGCGCCATTCGCGGCGTTGGCAGCACCTGCGTTGTTCGCAGGTACCGAAGGAGCCCCGCTCGGCTGCGACGCAGAGGTTGCACCGCCCGCAAAGACATTTCCTCTTGCACGGCCGGTCTTTTTTGCCTTTTGAGACTGCTCGTACAGAGCGGTAAACATCGCCGTCTCGCCCGGGGACACGCGCTTACCGGAACCGCCCTGTCCAGCGCCGCCCGGCGTGCCGGCCTTACCAGCCCCGTTCGGACGCGGCGGAACTGCAGGGCGGCCGCTATCGCTGCCCTTAAAGTGATTACCAGCCATAAAGAAATCCTCGCAATTGAGTCGCAATGAAAAAGTCCATAACGTTACTAGTTTATGGCATTTTGAGCATCGACAGCTAAACTCCAGACACGGACATCAATTGGCGAAAATGCGGCACAACACCTTTTCCGTCTTGGCAGCGGCGCTAGCTACACCGTGAGGAACATCATCACGATGATCATGGCAAAGCCGATAAGGTCGGTCGGCAAAAACACCGTGCCCAGCATAACGGCGCTGGTGATGGTCGCCGAAACCGGCTCCACAGTTCCGATGAGGCTCGCACGCACCGAGCCGATGTCCTTAACGCCCTGCATATAGAGCATGTAAGCAAAAAACGAGCCGATAACCACGAACACCGCGAGCGCCTCGATACCGGCGGCATCGAGCGCCGGCATATGCGCCCAGGGCTGCACGAAGACACATGAGACCACGCCCGCCGTGAGCATTGCCGAGCCCGTGACGATGGGGCTACCGTATTCGGGCAGGATCTTGGCGGGAATCACCGCCATACACGCGGCGCTGACCGCACACATAAGACCTGCTGACAGGCCAAGCGGCGAGATATTCAGGCTGGTAGGGTCGCCGCCGGTGGCAATTAAAAAAGTTCCACCCAGAGCCAGGCCAATGCCGATGACTTCGCGAGTACGCGGCATGCGGCGATCGGTCACGCAGGCGTAGCCCATGATGATAACGAGCTGCAGGCACTGGAGCACCGTCGCGGTTCCGGCGTTCGTCAGGCGCACGGCCGAAAGATAGCAAAACTGGTTGAACAGCAGGCCAAAGGCGGTAAAGAGCAGCAGCTGCTTGCGATCGGCGGGTGTGGTCCAGAGCTTAACCAGGCGTGCGCGGTCGCGCGTGAAAACCACAGCCATAAAGAGTAGACCGGCGAGAATCTGACGCACGCTCATAAGCCACAAGGTGTCGACGTGGTAGGTATCGAACAGAAAGCTCGCGCTGGTGCCCGAGAAGCCCCAAAACGAACCGCCCACCAGCGTAGCCAAGACGCCCGTGATCATCTTGCGCGACGACGCATCGTTAAGGCGCTCGCGCCATGCGCGACGGGTGTCACGGCTGAGCTCGTCGATGCCCTCGGGCACATCAATGTTCGATATATCGGTCATCGGCACCGAAGCCCCTGCGCCTTCGACCTGCTCGACACACTCTTTGCTCATTCCACTCCCCCGAAACAGTCTGGAAGCAATTCGGCTTACCTTACCACGGCGAAGGCACCAGCTAGAGGCTTGTCCGCTTATCGGTAGGACAATTCCGCAGGTGTCTTTCCATAGCTCGATACCGCAATGGCCTTGCATTATGCGACAGCCAAATCGCGACAGCAGGCTCTTTTAAAATGGATATGACGAAGCCCCCGAATTCCACAATGTAAGCGATTTTTAAAAATGTTCTTGCCACCGAGTTCAGGCTCCGTTATATTATCCCTTGCGCGCTTGCGCACCCTTGATCGGGCGTTTAGCTCAGGGGGAGAGCGCTTCCCTGACACGGAAGAGGTCAGAAGTTCAAATCTTCTAACGCCCACCAAATGTTCGCAGCTCAGAGGCTATGTCCTCTGAGCTGTTTTGTTTTGCTACCAAGCACGCCGTCAAATATGCCAGCAAATATTGATCCAAGGTCTCCGTAGAGGTGCCGGCAGGTTGCATACGTCCTGGCCGACCGTGACCGCAACATGTTGGTCAAGCATAATCTTTTGGATTCTTTTGGCGTGAGCGGCTTGGTTTTGGTAGGATTTGTCAGCGGCTTGACTAAGGGGGTTTTATAACTGCCATGCAGGTAGCCGTGTTGGTAACGTTTTACCGACTTGCCAAGAACCCCTCATAATTAATGCGTCTGCAAAATGACTAATTGCTTTGACCTGCTGAAACACTATATGTTGTGTTTGACCTAAAAAAAGAATACAGGATATAGATGCCTCTTTGTCGTATGATAGATGGCGGACAGAGAACGAGGACCTTATTCGCCCCATTTGGATGGATCTTCGAGCCCCTTGATTGGCTGCGAGGATTGTCCGCATGAGGGCCTATGGTTTTCGAAAACACAGATTGCGCGACGGCGCCGCAAGACAGGGGCAAGCCCTGCCGGGCATCGTTTGGCTCTGAAGCGCAATACGATTTCGACGCGAAAGAGGCAAGAGGATGAAGATCATCAAGCGCAGCGGCACCGAGGTTGTCTTTGACATCGATAAGATTGTCAATGCCATCCGCGCCGCAAACTTGGAGGTCGAGGAGAGCTCTCGTCTTACCGACCGCCAGGTGGTTTACGCGGCACAAAACGTCGCCGAGGCATGCGAGAACGCGGGCCACACCGTGTCGGTCGAGGAGATTCAGGATCTGGTCGAGGACGAGATTATGCGTCTCGACTGCTACGAGGTCGCTCGCCATTACATCATCTATCGCTATGTTCAGAGCCTGAAGCGCCAGAAGAACACGACCGACGACAAGATTCTGTCGCTGATTGAGTGCAACAACGAAGAGGTCAAGCAGGAGAACTCCAACAAGAACCCGACCGTCAATTCCGTTCAGCGTGACTACATGGCCGGCGAGATCTCCAAGGACCTGACCCAGCGTGTGCTGCTGCCCCAGGAGATTGTGGATGCTCACAATGAGGGTCTGATTCACTTCCATGATTCGGACTACTTTGCCCAGCACATGCATAACTGCGACCTGGTGAACCTGGAGGATATGCTCCAGAACGGTACTGTTATTTCGGGCACGCTGATCGAGAAGCCGCACAGCTTCTCGACTGCCTGCAACATCGCGACGCAGATCATCGCCCAGGTTGCTTCCTCCCAGTACGGTGGCCAGTCGATTTCGCTGACCCATCTCGCCCCGTTCGTCGAGGTGAGCCGTCAAAAGATTCGCGGCGAGGTCGCCCGTGAGCTCGAGGAGCTCGGCGTTTCCGCATCTCCCGAAAAGGTCCGCGAGGTTGTTGAGGATCGCCTGCGTGACGAGATCCGTCGCGGCGTCCAGACGATTCAGTATCAGGTCGTGACCCTTATGACCACCAATGGCCAGGCGCCGTTCGTGACGGTCTTTATGTATCTTAACGAGGCCCGTACGCCTCAGGAGAAGCACGACCTTGCCATGATCGTGGAGGAGACGCTTCGCCAGCGCTACGAGGGCGTTAAGAACGAGGCCGGCGTATGGATCACCCCGGCATTCCCCAAGCTTATCTATGTACTCGAGGACGATAACGTTCACGAGGATTCCCCGTACTTCTACCTGACCCAGCTGGCTGCCAAGTGCACTGCCAAGCGTATGGTGCCCGATTACATCTCCGAGAAAAAGATGCGCGAGCTCAAGCTGTCGAAGGGCGAGACCGCGGGTAACGGCGACTGCTATACCTGCATGGGCTGCCGCAGCTTCTTGACGCCCGACCGCTCCGGTAACGGCTTTAACAACGTTGCCAACGCGCTGAACTACGACCCGAACAAGCCCAAGTACTATGGTCGCTTTAACCAGGGCGTCGTGACCATCAACCTGCCCGATGTCGCGCTGAGCTCGCGCCAGGATATGGATAAGTTCTGGAAGATCTTCGACGAGCGCCTTGAGCTGTGCCACCGTGCCCTGCTGTGCCGTCATGAGCGCCTGATGGGTACGCTTTCTGACGCCGCACCGATTCTGTGGCAGTACGGCGCCCTCGCTCGTCTGAAGAAGGGCGAGACGATCGACAAGCTGCTCGTGGGCGGATACTCCACCATTAGTTTGGGTTATGCCGGCCTGTATGAGTGCGTCAAGTACATGACGGGCCACAGCCACACCGAGAAGGAGGGCACGCCCTTTGCCATGGCCGTCATGCAGCGCATGAACGACAAGTGCGCCGAGTGGAAGGCCGAAAGCGATATTGACTTCTCGCTGTACGGTACCCCGCTTGAGTCGACGACCTACAAGTTCGCCAAGTGCCTGCAGCGTCGTTTTGGCATCATTCCGGGCGTGACGGACAAGGGCTACATCACCAACAGCTACCACGTCCACGTGTCCGAGGAGATCGACGCATTCGACAAGCTCAAGTTCGAGGGTATGTTCCAGCAGCTTTCGCCGGGCGGTGCCATCTCCTACGTCGAGGTTCCCAACATGCAGGACAACCTCAAGGCTGTCATTCGCGTGATGCAGTACATCTACGACAACATCATGTACGCCGAGCTCAACACCAAGAGCGACTACTGCCAGGTGTGCGGCTACGACGGTGAGATCAAGATTGTCGAGGATGACGGCAAGCTGGTGTGGGAGTGCCCCAACTGCGGCAACCGCGATCAGGAGAAGATGAACGTCGCCCGTCGTACGTGTGGCTACATCGGTACCCAGTTCTGGAACCAGGGTCGAACCGAGGAGATCCGCGACCGCGTGCTGCATCTCTAATACCGCTCCGGGGCTGAGCCGGGAGGGCCGCTTGGGCATTTGCTCGCTATTTCGGACAGTCCTGCGCAAGACGAAGGCCACATTAAGTGGCCTTCTTTGCGTGCGGAACTCATATCGAGCAAAAGCCCAAGCGGCCCTCTCGGTTCAGCCAAGTTGACGTAGTTGAGATGTAGCATGCGGCCTGCTCACTCCTCGAAGTTCTTAGCGGAAATGAGTTGACTTGCAACAACGCTTTGCTTGCGATGGCGGTTGAGCTGCAACAAAGTTTTTATTGGACCTCGAACCCTATGCTCGATGTTCGCTTCGTTCATTGAGTTACCCTTTGCATGAGGCCGGGACATATCGTCCCGCCCGCAGTTTCGCAGGCCGCAGGCCGAGAATGTTTGAGGACGGGATGATATGTCCCGGCCTCCCGGGAGAGTTACCTATGAATTACGCGAACATTAAGTATTTCGACATTGCTGATGGGGAAGGCGTTCGTACTTCTCTGTTTGTGAGCGGGTGCCGTCGTGGGTGCAAGAACTGCTTTAACTCTGTCGCGTGGGACTTTGCTGCGGGTGAGCCGTTCGACCGTGCCGTCGAGGACAAGATTATCGAGAGTCTCGACCATCCCTTTATTGATGGCCTGACGATTCTGGGCGGCGAGCCTATGGAGCCCGAGAATCAGGTGGGGCTTGTTGACTTTATCGAACGCGTGCGTGCGGCCTATCCCGCGGGGTCGGGCAAGACCATTTGGTGCTTTACCGGCGACGTGCTCGAGGAGCTTATGCCGGGTGGCCGTCATCATACCGAGGTGACGAACCGTATCCTGGCCTGCCTCGACATGTTGGTGGACGGCCCGTTCGTTCAGGATCTGTACGATATCTCATTGCGCTTTAGGGGCTCGAGCAACCAGCGTGTGATCGATATGAACGCCACGCGCGCCCGTGCTGTGCGCGAGGGCGTTGCGCTTTGCGACGCTGTGGAGCTTTGGCGGGACGATCCGGTCTATTCGACCCATACTATGTAGCTTGTGGCCGATGCCAAAGGGCGTGGTACCATAGCGCGAACGCAAAATCGGAAAAGTGAGGCCCAGATGGTCGATCAGGAAAAAGTCGAGGCCGCCATTAAGCTGTTGCTTGAGGGCATAGGCGAGGACCCAACTCGTGAGGGCCTGCTGGAGACCCCGGCGCGCGTTGCCCGTATGTATGGTGAGATCGCCGGCGGTATGGACCAGAGTGCCGAGGAGCACCTGTCCAAAACCTTTGCCGTCGCTTCGAACGATTTGGTTATCGAGCGCGACATCACGTTCTACTCGCTGTGCGAGCACCATCTGCTGCCGTTTTATGGCAAGGCCGCCATTGGCTATATCCCTAACGGTCGGGTGGCTGGGCTTTCCAAACTCGCCCGCACGGTTGAGGTTTATGCCCGCCGTCTGCAGCTGCAGGAGCAGCTGTGTGCGCAGGTTGCCGACGCTCTCATGGATTATCTCGCTCCCCAGGGAGCGATTGTGCTCATGGAAGCCGAGCATATGTGCATGACCATGCGCGGCGTGCAAAAGCCCGGCACCAAGACCGTGACGCTCGCTCGCCGCGGCGTCTTTGAGACTGATCCCGCGCTCGAGGAGCGGTTCTTTAGGATGCTGGGCCGTTAGCATGAGGGTCGTCAACGACTTTACATCGAAGACCGATGAGGGGACGTCGCGTCGCGGCTTTATGGCTTCGGGCTTGGCTCCCTTTGGTGCCATGCCTCGCATTGATTACATTTGCGCCAACGGGCTGTTCCGGCGGCACCTGGGTAACATTGCACAGTTGGAATCGGGGCGCATCTTCTGCCGCCACGGTATTGACCATCTTCTCGATGTCGCTCGCATTATGTGGATCAAGAATCTCGAGGAACAGCTCGAATTTGACCGTGAGGTCATCTACGCCACGGCACTTCTTCACGATATCGGCAAAGATGAACAGTATGAATCGGGTATATCCCATGATGTTGCAAGCGAACGCGTCGCTGATGCGATTCTCGGCGGCATGCCCGATGATGTGGCGTTTGAGCCGGCCGATGCCGCAGCCATTAAGACGGCCATTCTGGGCCATCGAAAGCTGCGTGTGAACAGCCAACCGCTTGAGCGTCTGCTCTATGCAGCCGACAAAGCGTCGCGCGCCTGCTTTGCATGCCCCGCGCGCAATGCTTGCAACTGGAGCGATGATAAAAAGAACCTGTCGATTCGCGTGTAGTTAGTTTGCGCGGTCGGGGTTCTAAACGAAGGAGACGATCGCGATGAGCAACAAGAAACTGCCCGAGAATGCAACCAAGACTGAAGGCGCCGAGCTCGCCCGCCGTGGAAGGGGCGAAATATCCACCGCAACGGCGGTGCCCCACGTGAGTTATGACGATCTGCGCCATGCTGACCGCATTACTATCGACGATCTCGAGGTCTTTGCCAACCACGGCGTGTATCCCGAAGAGAATGCGCTGGGCCAGAAGTTCATCGTGTCCTTGGTGCTCTATGCCGACCTGCGTGCAGCGGGGGAGCACGATAACCTGGACGCTTCGATTGACTACGGCTCGGTGTGCCACGATGTCGATGGCTATCTGCGCGAGCATACGTTTAAACTCATCGAGGCGGCAGCCGAGGGTGTGGCCCAGATGCTGCTGCGTCGTTACCCCTTGCTGCTTGGCGTGCGTGTTAAGCTCGATAAGCCTTGGGCTCCCGTCGGTCTTTCCCTGGCAAGCTGCGGCGTCGAGATCGAGCGCGTGCGCTAACCGGTTCTAATACGTCTCTATGGGCGGCTGCTTGAGCCGCTGCGATAGAGCTCTATTGTTGGGACAGTACGTGTCGAGCAGGGCGTGAAACCGCTGATTGTGGCTTGGCTCGAGCAGGTGGACGAGCTCGTGGGCGACAACCATGCCGAGACACTCGATGGGATAGGCGGCAAGTTCGTGTGCGATGCGAACGGCACCGGATTTGGGCGTGCATGAGCCCCAACGCGTTTTCATGCTACGTACGGAAACGCGGGAAACGGCGACACCCATTGCGATTTCGTACGCGCGTACCATATCGCGCAGCGCCGTGGTGACCTCGGATGCATAGAGTTGGTCGATGCGGGTCTGGAGCTCATCGGACGTCAGGCCGTCGAGGGTTGCGCGCCGCTTGGCCTGTGGGCGTTCGTTCGATTTGTCGGCACCTATAAAACTTGCGAAGGTGGCCTGCTTGGGCCGCGGTGCGGGTGACTTAAAGTTGTGATCGAGCGCATCTTGTACCGTGATGGGCTTGCCCCAAAGTGCAATGATGGACGAGGGGCTGAGCGGCTCTCGCGCCGTCGCCTGACGTTGCTCGCGCTGCGCAAGCCGGCTGATAATCCAGGCGCTGTTGCGCTTCACAAACGCTTCGATACGCTCGCGGCTGGCGCCGAGCGGTGCACTGGCGTGGACCTCACCGCTCGATGTGACGCGTAGGTTGAAGTTCTTGACGCGCTTTTTGGTAACGACGACGGGGATGGATGTGCCATCCGGTCGGGATACGGTAATCGTAAATTGCTGCGTCAAAAGCGGTCCTTCAGATTGGGGACGGGCCGGCATGTCGACCGTTCGGCATGCCGGCCCGCTCAAGGGATGTGAAATTAATAACGCTCAAAGAAGGCAAGCGCGTTGTCGCTGCAGAGCTTTTGCATCACGGTCTTGCCAAAATGCTTGGAAAGCATGTTCTGGAACTCGGGCATCTTGCTGGCATCGGAGAGGAAAGCGGGCACCGTGGCGCCGTCCCAGTCGCCGCCGAGCGCGATGACGTCCTCGCCGCCCAGGTCGAGCCAGTGCTCGATATGTGCCGCCAGCTGGTCGAAGGTGACGTCTGCGGCGGTCTTGTCGGTTGCGTCGTTGGAAAGGAACTCGCTGCAGTAGTTGAGGCCGACGATGCCACCCATGTCGCGGATGGTGCGGAACTGGTCGTCGGTAAGGTTGCGTTTGGCGCCGCAAACCGCACGGGAGTTGGAGTGGCTGGCGACGAAGGGACGCGTGGCGCGGGCGGCGACCTCGTCAAAGCACTCATCGTTGAGGTGGGAGACGTCGAGCACCATGCCAGCGTGCTCCATCTGCGTAAGCGCCTCGATGCCGGCGGCGGTGAGGCCGGCGTGGGTGTCGTGGCCGCTCGCGAGCGGTCCCTGCGCGTTCCAGCTGAGTGATGACATGAGTACGCCCAAGCTCTTGAGCACCTCGATCAGCGCGGGGTCCTCGGCAAAGAACGTGGCGTTTTCGATGGTGTGGATGCAAGCGACCTTGCCGTCCTTGAGTGCGGGGCGAATGTCTGTGGCGCTGCGCACGTTGACCATGCGGTCGTGGTTGAGCATTGCCTGGCCGCTCATATGCGCCATGATTTGCGCCTGGAAGCGCGCGGCGTGGGCGGTGGGAATCTCGTCGGGGACAAACGTGGCGAAGCACTGTGCCCACGGCGTGTTGCCGATCTTTGCGAGCGAGATGGCACAGGCGTTACCCTCGATGAGGTCGAAATCTTGCGGATGCGTTTCGTCGCCGGGGAAATAACCGTCGGTGCCGGCGGTAAAGCGCAGGTCGAGATCGAGCGTGGCCCAGCCGATTCGGTCGGCGGTGTCGCAGTGTAGGTCAAATACGGGATATGCCATGGTTCCTCCGGTTGCAGCGTTTCTTTGCAAACTGTCATTGAATTGTATGACTAGGGTATAGTTAGCGCCATATGTTCACGGCGGCCCGCGTTGTGCGCCGCCCTTATCACGGAGGTTACCATGTCCAACCAGGGCAAGAAGGTCAAGACCCATTATCGCGGCACGCTCGATGACGGCACGCAGTTCGATAGCTCCTACGATCGCGGCGAGCCGCTGGAGTTCACCTGTGGTGCCGGTCAGATGATCAAGGGCTTCGACGCCGCCGTTGTCGACATGCAGGTGGGCGAGAAGAAGACCGTGCACATTCCTGCTGCCGATGCCTACGGCGAGCACAATCCCGAGATGGTTATTACCTTCCCGGCCGAACAGGTTCCCAACATCGAGCAGATCGAGAAGGGCATGAAGCTTTTCCTGTCCACGCCGAGCGGTATGCCCGTTCCCGCCGTGGTCATCGACGTAACGCCCGAGGCTGTGACGCTCGACGCCAACCACGAGCTGGCCGGCAAGGACCTCAACTTTGATATCGAGCTCGTCGAGGTCGAGGGTTAGAGTATGCCTGAACGCTTGGTTTCGACGACATGCTTGGGAAATCTCAACGATCCGTCCTATGAACTTCTGCTTCGCCGGAAGCTGGGCGGCGTCTTTGAAGTTGACGATCTGCTGCTCGATTGGGACCAGGCTGATGTATGCGCGTTTGTGGGCGTGACGGAGCTGGGGCGCACGGTCGATGTTCGGCTGGATACTGCCGACGGCGGTCGTCCTGTCTCTTATACACATCTGACGCTGCCGACGAATAGAGAGG
>CABSYH010000020.1:0-14478 GCA_902481965.1 uncultured Collinsella sp. | reverse complement strand
AGCTCAGGATGCCGCTTCGCCTGCCCCAGCCGAGCCCCGCATCGCCCGCGTTCTCGAGGTCGGCTGCGGCACGGGCTGCATCTCGCTCTCCCTTGCCTGGGAGCGCCGCGGCCACGTTACCTGCACCGCCACCGATATCGAGCCGCGCGCTATCGATCTGGCCACCAAAAACCGCGACGCGCTCGGTCTCACATCCGATGAGGTCGCCTTTAGCCTCACCAACCTGGTGAGTTCCATTCCCCGCGAAGAGTGGGGCACCTTTGATGTGCTTGTCTCCAATCCGCCCTACATTCCGACCGACGTCATGCGCTCACTGCCGCACGAGGTCAAGGACTTCGAGCCCGACCTGGCGCTTGAGGGCGGCGCCGACGGCCTCGATATCTTCCGCCGCCTGCTCAATGCGGCGCCTTACATGCTGCGCGCCGGCGGCCTGTTTGCCTGCGAGCTCTACGAGGGTGCCCTCGACGCCGCCGCCGAGCTCTGCCGCCAGGCGGGTCTCTCGGACGTGTGCATCGTCCGCGACCTCACCGATCGCCCCCGCATCGTCCGAGCCATCGTCACCGAGCCCAAACAGCGCCAGTAATATTTATTAACTGGTTAGCAAAAATTATAAAGTAGTTTATAATTAGGACGGCTGAAAGAGGTCGGCCCATGCAACCTCCTACCTTTCGGGAAATCATTGCCCTACTCAAGCACGATGGATTCGTGAAGGTCGCGCAAGTCGGTAGTCATGCTAAGTATGTTTCTGGTGACCGTGTTGTCACCGTGAACGGCTCTGGTGGTGATCGACCAAAGAAGGGCACGTGGGCAAGTATTCGTCGCCAAGCTGAATGGTAGTTGGAGGCAAAATGAGGCAGCGATTTACCTATGACTGCGTTCTCATAAAAGAAGACGACGGTTACTGCGCCAGTTTCCCGCAGATTCCCGGCGCCTTTGCCGATGGCGATACGCGCGAAGAAGCGATTGCCCATGCCTCCGAGGCGCTGATGGCGTTTTTGGCCGACGACCTCAACAACGGTTTGACTCCGGCAGGGTACGAACGCTCGGCCGAGGTCGTGGCCCTTTCAGTCGAAATCGACCACGAGGACGCTCGGGAAGCGGCGTGCCGAACATTTAAAGATGCAGCGCTGGACCTCAAAGTCTCCGCTCCGCGGATTACCGCGCTGGTTAAAGCCGGAAAACTCGATGTTGAACTCGTCGACGGCCGTCGGATGATAACGATAGACAGCATCGAGCGCTACGCCGCCCAAAAACGCCACGCCGGCAGGCCAAAGAAGTTCATCGCAGTCCAATGACCCCCTCACTTTCACCGACTACTAAAGCCGCTCACCAAACCAACATGCGCTCTGGGCAAATAGGTTGAACGTTTCGTGCGAGAATGCCCCTCAGTAAACAAACTTGCACCAGAGCGTAAGGGGCTGGCATACACATGCAGACGGTCTATCGGGTATATGAGGGAACGCGCGAGTCGCATCGGCTTGCCGTCGAGCGCGCGGCCGAGGTGCTCGGCTGCGGCGGCTTGGCCTTGATTCCGACCGAGACCGTCTACGGTGTCGCCGTGGCAGCCAACGCCTTCTCGGACGCCGTGCCCCAAGATACAAGCGAATTCCCATCGTGGCCGCGCGATCCGCAGGCTGCCGTCAACGGTGCCGCAGTCCCTGCGCTGGGCACAGGCTATCGACGCATCTTCACTCTCAAGCAACGTGAACTCACGCAAACCGTCGCTTGGCTGGTCGATGGCGTCGAAGCACTCGACCGCTATGGCGTGGATATCCCCGAAGAAGCTCGCGTGCTTGCCCGACGATGCTGGCCGGGCGCCCTGACCATCGTGGTCAAGGCGGCCCCCTGCGTGCCGACCTTTATGCGCGCTGCCGACGACACCGTGGCCCTGCGCGCTTCGGCCTCTCCCGTGGTCCAAGCGCTCATTCGCGCCTGCGGCAGTCCCCTTGCTTGCACGAGCGCCAACACACACGGCGCGCCCTCGCCGGCAAGCTTTGCCGCCGTCGAGGGTCGCATCCTGGAGGGGGTCGATGTTGCCGTCGACGCCGGTGAGACCCCGTGTCGCGACGCCTCGACCATCGTGTCGTTCCAGCACGGCGGGCTCCAGATCCTGCGCCAAGGCGCACTTCCCGCATCAGAGATCGAACGGGTCCTGTCCGACCCGATGCAATAGAAAGGTGTAAGCGATGTTGTTGAATCTGGGCAGCCTGGGCATGGAAGATGCCTCGTTTAACTTTGGCGGTTCCTACATCATGGCGCTCGACTGCGGCACTACCTCGGTACTCGCGGCCATTGTCGACGAATACGGCTGCATCGTTGCCCAGGCGCGTCGTAGCGTCAAAACCAGCTTCCCGCGCCCCGGCTGGGTGGAGCAGGATCCCACGGAGGTGCTTGCCAGCCAGATCGGCGTGATGATGGAGGTTCAGTTTAAGAGCGGCATCCATTCCGATCGCATCGCCGCCATCGGCATCTCCAACCAGCGCGAGACCACGGTGGTCTGGGACCGCGTGAGCGGCCAGCCCATCTATAACGCCATCGTATGGCAGTGCCGTCGTACCGCGCCGGCGATCGACGCGTTGGTTGAACAGGGTTGCGAGGAGCTGGTGCGCTCCCGCACGGGACTTACGCTTGACCCGTATTTCTCGGCCTCCAAGGTGCAGTGGATTCTCGACAACGTCGACGGCGCACGCGAGAGCGCGGCGGCGGGCGACCTCATGTTTGGCACCATCGACACCTGGCTCATCTACAACCTCACCGGCGGCCAGGTCTTTGCCACCGACTACACCAATGCCAGCCGCACGGCACTCTTTAATATCCATACGCTCGATTGGGACGACGACCTGCTGGCGCTCTTTGACGTTCCACGTTCCATGATGCCCGAGGTTCGTTGGAGCTCGGGCGACTACGGCCGCGTCGCGAGCGACATCATGACCAACATGCCGCCCATCATGGGCGTGGCGGGCGATCAGCAGGCGTCGCTGTTCGGCCACTGCTGCTTCCATCCCGGCCAGACCAAAAACACCTATGGCACGGGTTGCTTTATGCTCATGAACACCGGCGACGAGGTCGTCGAATCCAAGAACGGTCTGGTCTCCACGATCGGTATCGCCGCGGACGGCAAGATCAGCTATGCACTCGAGGGCTCCATCTTTGCTGCCGGCTCAACCATGAACTGGCTGCGCAACAACATGGGCATCATCTCGAGCGTGAGCGAGTCGGCACAACTCGCCGCTTCGATTAGCGACAACGAGGGCTGCTACTTCGTTCCCGCCTTTGCGGGTTTGGGTGCTCCCTGGTGGGACCCGCATGCCCGCGGTATCGTGTGCGGTCTGACCGGCGCCTCGAGCCGTGCGACCATCGTACGTGCCGCCTGCGAATCCATGGCATATCAGAGCTACGACGTGCTGCGCGCCATGGAGCAGGACGTGGGGCTTTCGATTGAGCGCCTGTCTGTCGATGGCGGTGCCTCGCGCAACGAGTTCATCATGCAATTCCAGGCTGACCTGCTGGATATCCCCGTGCTGCAATGCGAGACGGTGGAGACCACGGCAATCGGTGCCGCGTACTTGGCGGGTCTTGCCGTCGGCTATTGGGAAGACCTTGAAGAGCTGGAGCAAAATGCCCAGATCGTTAGGACCTTCCTTCCCTATATGTCCGCCGAGCGTCGCGAGCAAAACCTTGCGGGCTGGCGTGATGCAGTCAAGCGCTCGCTCAGTACCGCACAGTAGGGCTGCGATGGGCTGCTCGATACAACAAACCGCTAAACTTATGCATGGCGTGCGGCGGCAACATTGCTGTGCGCCTTGTCAGCAAGGCCGTTTTGCGGCCGCAACGAAAGGGGCAATCAACCCATGACCGTCACCTACGATACGTCCCGTGTGACGCTTGTCGATCACCCGCTCGTCCAGCACAAGCTGTCGATCCTGCGCGACAAAAACACCGGCACCAACCAGTTCCGCCAGCTCGTGCGCGAACTCGCGCTTTTTGACGGCTACGAGGCCATGCGCGACCTGCCCATGGAAGACGTCGAAGTCGAGACCCCTATCACCACCGCAACGTTTAAGCAGCTCGCCGGCAAGAAACTCGCCATCGTGCCCATCCTGCGTGCGGGCCTTGGCATGGTCGACGGCATCCTCGACCTGGTGCCCTCCGCTCGCGTGGGCCACATCGGCATGGAGCGCGACGAGGTCACCCACGAGCCGCACGAGTATTACTGCAAGATGCCCAAGGATATCGACCAGCGCATCTGCCTGGTCGTCGACCCCATGCTCGCCACGGGCGGTTCGGCCGAGATGGCCATCAGCTACCTGCGCGAGCGCGGTGTCAAGGACATCCGCATGCTGTGCATCGTCGCGGCCCCCGAGGGCCTCAAGTCGCTGACTGAGAAGGACCCCGATGTGCATATCTATACCTGCGCCATCGACGACCATCTCAACGAAGCTGCCTACATCGTTCCCGGCCTGGGCGACGCCGGCGACCGCATCTACGGCACGCTGTAATCTCTGGGCCATACCGGCTAACGTCGAAAATACGAAGAAATGGTGCGCGCGGGCGAGCAAAAGACGACCACGCGCACTCCTGTTAACGGACGTTTTGCCCTGCAGGGTTCGAGAAAAACGTATTACCGTACCTGCGGCATAAAGAAGGTCTTAAGAAAACGAACAGGTGCGTATTAACCGATGCTTTTTCGGTTGTACTTTAGCGATTGGCTCGTACAATAGTCACCAATGTTTGGCGGGGACTGTTCTGTAAGGCGTTAAAAAGGAAAGTGAGGACGCCAGTGTTTCAGATAGCCGATCTGCTCGCTATCGTTGCAGGTGCCATCGCGGGCGCGATTGCCTTCCTTCCCTTTGTCTTTACGCTCAAGCCGGTTCTTGACGATAAGCAGAATGCGGACATGCTCAAGGGTATGGTGAGTCTCGCGGTCTCGGCAATCGCGTTGCTTGTCTTTACCTTGGTTGTGTTTGTGTTGTTCGGAGAGGCATTTCGCATGTTCCTCCTGGGCGAGGCGATCGGCTTCGTGGCCTTTATGGCCGCCTGCGCGGTTCGCGTCGCCAAGGCGCTGCGAGATCCTCATGAGGTCGAAAGGTAAGTCGTGGAAATTTTTGAAAAGCTGCCTGATGAGATTAATCATCTGGTCAGCGAGTTCAGCTCCACCCCTGTCGTGGGCGATCTGAGCTGCGGCATCACGCAGTACTCGTTTTGGCTGATCGTCTCCACGATCGTGCTCCTGATCGTCCTGGCCGTGTTCAAGAAGAAGCAGACCCTGGTTCCCAAGGGCTTCTTCGTCAACGGTTTCGAGTACATCATCGAGTACGTCGAGAACGATATCGGCAAGGGTGTCGTGGGTGAGAACTGGAAGAAGCACTTCCCGTTCCTGTGCTCACTTTTCCTGTTCATCCTGATCAATAACATGATCGGCCTGATCCCGGGAATGAAGCCCGGCACCGGCGCAATCGGCTCCACCGCCGCACTCGCCATTTTCGCCTTCGTGTACTTCATCTACTACGGATGCAAGGCTCACGGCGTGATCGGCTACATCAAGAGCCTCGCCCCGCAGGGCGTGAGCTTCCCGATGAACGTGCTCGTGTGGGTCGTCGAGCTTTTCTCGACCTTCCTGCGCCTCATCACGCTCGCCGTCCGTCTGTTCTGCAACATGTTCGCAGGACACGTGGTCATGGGCTCGTTCGCCATCATGGCGAGCATGTTCATGCAGCCGCTGCTTCAGCAGGTTTCCGCGGCCCACGCCGTCGGCGCCCTGCCTTCGCTGGCCTGGCTTGCCATCCTCATCCTGATCTATGCGATCGAGCTTGTGGTCGGCGCCATCCAGGCTTACGTCTTCACGGTCCTTACCGCCGTGTATGTCTCCGAGGCAGAGGAGGTCGCGGAGGAGGAGTAATCTTCCGTTCGCGCCTTAAAGGTAAGGCAATTCGTTAAACCGCCGGTGCCCGTACCCATGGAGCCCGGCAGTTATAAAAAGGTTATCCTGCGTGAAATAAGACACGCACGACAAAGGAGGAATCGTGGGAGTTATCGGTTACGGTCTCGGTGTTATCGGCGCTGGTCTTGCTATCGGCCTGTCTGCTCTGGGTGCTACGGGTGCTATGGCCCGTCAGCCTGAGGTCCAGGGCCGCGTGTTCACCGTCTTCATCATGGGCTCCGCCTTCGGCGAGGCTCTGGCTCTGATCGGCTTCGTTGTCGCGCTGATCGTTAAATAGCACGGAGCGTCAAGTATGAATCTTTCATCCCAGAAGAGCGCGATCGCACTCTCCGCGTCCGCGGCCGCGCTGCTTATGCCGGTTTCCGCGTTCGCCGAGGACGGCGCTGCCGGTGCGGACATCCTCATCCCTAAGATGGCGGAGTTCATCCCGGCGCTTATCGCCTTCCTGATCATCTGGATCGTGCTGGCAAAGGTCGCCCTGCCGGGCATCATGAAAACCATGGAGGAGCGCGGCAAGAAGATCGAGGAGAGCCTCGACGAGGCCGAGAAGACCAAGCAGGAGGCTATCGCCAAGCGCGCTGAGTCCGACTCGATCGTCACCGACGCCCGTCGTCAGGCTGCCGACATCGTTCTCGAGGCCCGTAAGGACGCCGAGTCCGAGCGCGCCCGTATCATCGAGGCTGCTCACAAGGAGGCCGAGGAGATCATCGCCAAGGCCCATACGACCGTCGAGGACGAGCGCAAGTCCATTTACGCCGGTGCCGCGAGCTCCATCGCCGACCTGTCCGTTGCCGTCGCCACCAAGATCGTGGGCGAGGCACTCGAGGACGATGCCGAGCAGAAGAAGCTCATCGAGCGCTACATCCAGGAAGCAGGTAGCCTGAATGCCGACTAGCCGCTATCAGGACAAGGTGCTCGAGACCTACGCGCGCTCCCTTCTGGAAGCCGCCAAGGCCGAGGACCATGTGTTTGAGGACCTCGAGATGATCGAGCGCCTGGCTTCTGCCAGCCCCGAGATCATCGCCGTGCTCGACACCATGTCCAAGCGCGACCAGCTCGACCTTCTTCCCAAGGTGGCAGCTGCCTTTAAGTATGTTGCCGAGGAAGACGAGGATGTAGTGGGCGTGACCGTCACCACGGCGATCCCGCTCGACGACGAGCTGCGTCAAACCATCACTAAGAAATGCGAGCAGGACTTCGGCCGCAAGGTATTCCTTATCGAGCAGGTCGACCCGTCTATCGTGGGCGGCCTGGTGCTCGAGGCCCGCGGCGAGCGTCGTGACATTTCCGTCAAGACGCAGCTGCGCATCGCGCAGGAGACCCTCGCAAACTCTGCTAATTCGTACGGAGGTGAAGCCTAATGTCCGAAACCCTCAATGCCCAGGATATCGCCAAGAAACTGCAGGAGCAGCTCACGAGCCTCTCCGCGACGGTCGATACGCATGAGGTTTCAACGGTCGATGAGGTAGGCGACGGCATCGCGCGCGTCTCCGGCCTCAAGAGCGCCATGGCAGGCGAGCTTCTGGAGTTCAAGAGCTCCGATACCGGTGAGACCGTCTTCGGCCTTGCCCAGAACCTTGACCGTGACGAGGTCGGCGCCGTTCTGTTCGGTGCCGTCGACTCCATCAAGGAAGGCGACGAGTGCCGCACCACTGGCCGCGTTATGGATATCCCCGTGAGCCGTGCCATGCTCGGCCGCGTCGTCAATCCGCTCGGCCAGCCCATCGACGGCCTGGGCGACATCGTCGCTACGCACCGTCGCCCCATCGAGTTCAAGGCTCCCGGCGTCATCGATCGTACCCCGGTGTGCGAGCCGGTTCAGACCGGTCTGCTCGCTATCGACTCCATGGTGCCTATTGGCCGCGGTCAGCGTGAGCTCATCATCGGTGACCGTAAGACCGGTAAGACCGCCATCGCCATCGACGCTATCCTCAACCAGCGCGGCAAGGGCATGGTCTGCATCTATGTCGCCATCGGCCAGAAGGCCTCCACGGTTGCCAACATCCGCGAGACCCTCGCTCAGCACGGTGCGCTCGACTACACCATCATCGTTTCGGCCACCGCTGCCGATTCCGCCCCTATGCAGTACATCGCGCCTATGGCCGGTGCCGCTATTGGCGAGTTCTTTATGTACAACGGCGAGGACGGCAAGCCCGCCAGCGAGACCAACCCCGGCGGCCACGTGCTCGTCATCTACGATGACCTGTCCAAGCAGGCTGTGGCCTACCGTCAGATGTCGCTGACGCTGCATCGTCCGCCCGGACGCGAGGCCTATCCTGGCGACATCTTCTACCTGCACTCTCGTCTGCTCGAGCGTGCCGTCAAGATGTCCAAGAAGAACGGTTACGGCTCCATGACGGCACTGCCGATCATCGAGACCCAGGACGGCGACGTCTCGGCCTACATTCCGACCAACGTCATTTCCATTACCGATGGTCAGATCTACCTGCAGTCCGAGCTCTTCTTCCAGGGTCAGCGCCCGGCAGTCGACGTGGGTATCTCCGTGTCCCGCGTCGGTGGCGATGCGCAGACCAAGGCCATGAAGCAGGTCGCCGGCAACCTCCGTCTGGACCTCGCTTCCTATCAGGAGCTCGCTGGCTTTACGCAGTTCGGCTCCGACCTCGACGAGGCTACTCAGAAGCAGCTGACCCACGGTGCTCGCATGACCGAGCTCCTGAAGCAGCCGCGTTACAAGCCGTTTGAGGTTGGCGAGCAGATCGTTACGCTGTTCGCTGGCAACGAGGGCTTCCTGGATGACCTGGAGATCGCCGACGTGCTGCCTTTCCGTGCCGAGCTCATCGAGTACATGGACAATGGCTTTGGTTCGCTGCTCGACAAGGTTCGCGCCAAGAAGATCGATGATGACACCAAGGCTGAGCTCTTGCGCGTCATCGGCGACTTCAAGCAGCAGTTCATGGCCAAGCACCATTCGGATGTTTCTGGATCAGAGGAGAACTAAGCCCCATGGCCAACCTTCGCGACATTAAGAAGCGAATCTCCTCGGTTACCACGACCAAGCAGATCACGCGCACGATGGAGATGGTCTCTACGGCCAAGATTCGTCGTGCCCTCGATCGCTCCAAGCAGGCCGAGCCCTATAAGGAGGCGCTGACCGACGTCATGTTGACGGTCGCCGGCGACGCCTCCTGTTCGGGCACCGATCCCATGCTGCAGAAGCATGAGAGCGTCAAGCATGGCCTGATTGTCGTTATTGCCTCGGACCGCGGCCTTGCCGGCGGTTTCAATACGACGGTGGAGCGCACGGCCGAAAAGCTCGCCGCTTCTTGGGCGAACGACGGCATCGAATGCGAGATCATCGCGTGCGGGCGTAAGCCGGCCACGTATTTCCGTGACCGCGCAAACGTTGTCATGCACTTTGAGGGCAACTCCTCTGAGCCCGATTTCAATCAGGCCCGCATGATCTCCTCTCATATCTGCGATGCGTATCGTGCCGGTGAGCTTGACCGTGTCGAGCTTGTCTACCACCACGCCAAGAACCGCGTGGATCAGGAGCTTCGCGTCGAGCATCTGTTGCCGCTCGACCCCGAGATGATCGCTATGGCCCACGGTCCGCGTAAGAACGAGACCGACGCCCCTAAGCGCATCTCGTCCACGTTCGAGTTCGTGCCCTCTCCCGAGCATGTTCTCGGCAAGCTTGTGCCGTCTTATATCCTGACGGTCATCTACCAGGCCCTGATCGATTCGGCGGCTGCCGAGCAGGGTGCACGCCGCAAGGCCATGCACTCCGCGACGGAAAACGCCACCGCGATCATCTCGACCCTTACCCGCACGTATAGTCGCGTGCGCCAGGCTTCGATCACGACCGAGATTAACGAGATCGTCGGCGGAGCCTCAGCATTGGAGGAACAGTAATGGCTAATAACACCGTAAAGCTTGCGGTCGAGGAAGCCACCAAGAAGACGACTGCCGGTGATGGTCGCATCGTGCGAATCATCGGCCCTGTCGTCGACGTCAAGTTTGACGGCGCGGTGCCCCCGATCTACAACGCGCTCACGGTCGAGGCCGAGACCCCGATCGGTCATCTGAGCACGATCCTCGAGGTCGAGAGCCAGCTTCCGGGCGGCGTCGTCCGCACGGTCGCCATGTCCTCGACCGACGGCCTGCAGCGCGGCCTCATCGCCACCGATACCGGTGAGCCCATGAAGATGCCCGTTGGTCCCAAGACGCTCGGCCGCATTTGGAACGTCATGGGCAAGCCCGTCGACGGCAAGCCCATGCCCGAGGTGGAGGAGTTCTACCCCATCCACCATGCAGCGCCCCGTTTCGACGAGCTCACCACCAAGACCGAGATCTTCGAGACCGGCATCAAGGCCGTCGACCTGCTCGAGCCCTACATCCGCGGCGGCAAGACAGGTCTGTTCGGCGGCGCCGGCGTCGGCAAGACCGTTCTGATCCAGGAGCTCATCAACAACCTCGCCCAGGAGCACGGCGGCACCTCGGTGTTCACCGGCGTCGGCGAGCGTACCCGCGAGGGCACCGACCTGTTCCTCGAGATGAGCGAGTCTGGCGTTATCGACAAGACCTGCTTGGTCTATGGTCAGATGAACGAGCCGCCCGGAGCGCGTCTGCGCATCGGTCTGGCCGGCCTTACCACCGCTGAGTACTTCCGCGATCGCGGCCAGGACGTTCTGCTGTTCATCGACAACATCTTCCGCTTCTCCCAGGCAGGTTCCGAGGTTTCCGCACTGCTGGGCCGTATGCCGTCCGCCGTTGGTTACCAGCCCACGCTGGCAACCGAGATGGGCGACCTCCAGGAGCGCATTACCTCGACCAAGACGGGCTCCATTACCTCCGTCCAGGCTGTCTACGTCCCCGCAGACGACCTGACCGACCCGGCGCCTGCCACGACGTTTACGCACCTCGACGCCACCACGGTTCTTTCGCGTAGCATTTCGTCGCTCGGCCTGTTCCCGGCTATCGACCCGCTCGCATCTTCCTCCGACGCTCTCGATCCCTCGATCGTCGGCGAGGAGCACTACCGTGTCGCCGTCAAGGTCCAGGAGCTCCTGCAGGAGTACTCCGACCTTCAGGACATCATCGCCATTCTGGGTATGGACGAGCTGTCCGAGGAGCAGCGCCTTACGGTCAACCGTGCCCGTAAGATTCAGCAGTTCCTCTCGCAGTCCTTCCACGTCGCCGAGAAGTTCACCGGCAACCCCGGTGTCTACGTCCGCGTCGAGGATACCGTCCGCTCTTTCGCCGAGATTGTCGACGGCAAGGCCGATGACCTGCCCGAGCAGGCTTTCCGCTATGCTTCCACGATTGAGGACGTGCGCGAGCGCGCCCGCAAGATGGGGGAGAAGTAGGTTATGCGTATCCGCATCGTGTGCCCCGTGAGCTGCGCCTATGAGGGCGACGCTGCGTTTGTGTCGATTCCGTCCACGGATGGCGAGTTTGGCGTTCTGCCTGCTCACTCCAGCGAGATCTGCACGATCGACCGCGGTTACGTTCGCGTTTCCGATAAGGCCATGGGCACTGTCGACCACACGTTTGCCGTGGCCGGCGGCTATGCCCAGGTTGCGGACGATGTCGTGACCGTTCTCGCCGAGCGCGCTTGCGATTTGGCGACCGTCGATGCCGACAAGCTTAAAGCTGATATTCAAGGTTTTGAAGAGAAGCTGGGTAATTTGTCGGAGGATGATGCACGCCGCGCCTACCTCTATAATGAAATCGCATGGTGTAAGCTCAAGCTTGCCCAATAGTCAAACGATTTAGCGTTCGACCATTTGCGAACACATCATGCCCGGGATGGCCCAGCCACCCCGGGCATGCTTTTTGAAAGGGTAGACCTTGGATATTATCCGCGTTGAGGGTGGCCACGCCATCGGAGGCTCCGTGCCCGTCTCGGGCGCCAAGAACTCCGCGCTCAAACTCATGGCGGCAACGCTTCTGGCGCCGGGCAAGACGACGCTGCAGAACGTGCCCGATATTTCCGATGTCCACGTGATGGGCAAGGTGCTCAAAGGCATGGGCGCTACGATCGATGTTCTCGACGAACACACGCTCGAGATTGATACCTCTCAGGTCGATTCATGGGAGGCCCCCTACGAGCTCGTTGCCAAGATGCGCGCTTCCACCGCCGTCATGGGACCCCTGCTGGGCCGCTTCCATCGCGCCAAAATTGCCATGCCGGGCGGCTGCAACCTGGGTGCTCGCAAGATCGATATGCACATTCTTGGTCTTGAGGCCCTGGGCGTTGAGTTCGATACCGCCCACGGTTACATCAACGCTAATGCGCCCCAAGGTCTGCGCGGTACCACCGTCACGCTCGAGTTCGCCAGCGTCGGTGCGACCGAGAACCTCATCATGGCCTCTGTGCGCGCACAGGGCACCACGGTTATCGACAATGCCGCGCGCGAGCCCGAGATCGTCGATCTCGCTAACATGCTCAACGAGATGGGCGCCAAGATTGTTGGCGCCGGTACGCCCGTCGTGACTATCGAAGGCGTGGAAGAGCTCCATCCCGTTACCCATCGCGTGGTGGGCGACCGCATCGAGGCCGGTACCTTTATCGTTGCCGGTGCGTTGATGGCCGACGATCGCGGTGTCGATGTAACGGGCTTTTGCCCCATTCACTTGGGCATGGTGCTCAAGAAGATGGAGCTCATGGGTATCGACTGCGAGCGCGTCGAAGATGGCGTCCATGTGAACCGTGCCGAGCGTATCAAGCCGGTCGACATCCAGACGCTTCCGTTCCCCGGCTTCCCGACGGACATGCAGGCGCAGATTATGGTGCTCTCCGCCCTTGCCGATGGTAGCTCCGTTATCACCGAGAACATCTTCGAGAATCGCTTTATGTTTGCCTCTGAGCTGGTGCGCATGGGTGCCGACATTCGTATCGAGAGTCATCATGCCATGATTCATGGCGTCAAGGGCTTCTCGGGTGCACAGGTTACCTCGCCCGATCTGCGTGGCGGAGCGGCCCTCGTCGTAGCGGGCTTGATCGCCGACGGGACGACCGAGGTTTCGGCCATCCATCACATCAAGCGCGGCTACGAGCAGTTTGTCGAAAAGCTGCAGGCGCTCGGCGCGCATGTCGAGCATGCTACCGTCCCCGATCCCGTCATCTACTAATACAGGTTGCCTATGTTTAATAAAAAGCCCCTCGCGGATACCACCGCCCGAAGACCCTCAACTGGTGCGCAGGCCAAGATCTACAGTCGCGATAACGTGGCTCGCTATTCCGAGCGCGCTCGCCAACGTCGTCGTAGCCACACGATTCGTCACGTCGCGCTCATTGTCGTGCTTGGCGTGCTGCTGAGTGCCACTACCGCTGCCGGCCTGTGGTTTGCCACCATTATGGGCAAGCTCGGCGATTCTAATGTCATTACCGACAATCTGCGTCGGGTTCTGGTTGACACCGATGAGGCAAAGGATCCGTTCTACGTGCTGCTTCTTGGCACCGACGGCCGTCCGGGCGAGGATACGTATCGTGCCGACTCGATTATCCTGGCACGCATCGACCCCACGCAAAAGCAGGCGACGCTCATTTCCGTTCCGCGCGACACCAAGGTCGAGTACAAGGGCGAGACCATGAAGATCAACGCCTGCCATACCGTTGGCGGCGCCGAGGCCATGGTCGAGGCGGTCAACGAGCTGTGCGGTGTTCAGATTTCCCACTATGCCGAGGTCAGCTTCGACGGTATGCAGGCGCTGATTGATTCGGTTGGCGGTATCGACATTAACGCAACCGATGATGTTGACGACCCCGAGCACCTGGATATTAAGATTACCGCTGGCCAGCAGCATATGGACGGTGCCACCGCCCTTACCTATGCCCGCTGCCGCTACACCTATGCCGACGGCGATTACACGCGCATGCGCCACCAGCGTCAGGTGCTTGGCGCCCTTGCCAACCAGATTCTCAATAACTTCGATGCCACGAAGATCTTTGGCCTGGTTAATTCGCTGTCCGATATGCTCGTAACCGATATGAGCGTTCAGGATATCGTGGCTACGGTCAACGCCATGCGCGGTATGGATGTCGACGGTATCTACTCGGCCAACCTGCCCTCGTACGCCGACGACAGCACCATGATCGACGGTGTGAGCTACGTCTTTGTCTACGAGGACGAGCTCAAGGAAATGATGGAGCGCGTCGATGCCGGCAAGGATCCCAAGGGTCCCAACACCATGGGTCTTTCCGACGGTTCCAGCTCTACGATCGGCGACCTGAACAACAACACGTCTGACGATTACGCAAACGGTACCGCAACCTCATCGGTCAGCTCTGACGATTCCGATGACTCAAGCGATTCAAGCGATTCGGACTACTACGAAGAGCCCACCGGCGACGGCAACGGCTACGAGGCCAACTACTAGAGTTACGCGGTTTTACCAAACCGCGTAACCAGTTGACGCTGCAAACCCGCCAGAGCGGCAATCTGCCTTTCAACTTCGGCGGCATGATCAAAAGATCAATGCCACCTCGTTTCAAGGCACCTTGCTCGCTCTGGCGGGTTTTCGCTCATATGACCCAATCCGCTGTCAAGAGCCACAATGGCCCCGCCGACCGC
>CABSYH010000019.1:0-14565 GCA_902481965.1 uncultured Collinsella sp. | reverse complement strand
CACCTCTCTATTCGTCGGCAGCGTCAGATGTGTATAAGAGACAGGCTTATTGAGTTGCGCGACGTGGTGTTCTCCTATGCGGGGCATACGGTTGTCGATGGCGTGTCGCTGCAGGTCGATCGTGGTGAACTCGTTGCCCTGCTCGGTCCCAACGGCTGCGGTAAGACGACGATTATGCGTCTTATTAACGGCCTTGAACTCGCGGACGCAGGGGCATACCTGTTTGACGGGTGTATGGTCGATGCGGCATATCTCAAGGATTCCGCGACGGCCCAGCGGTTCCATCAGCGCGTGGGCTTTGTGTTCCAGAATGCCGACGCCCAGTTGTTCTGCGCTACGGTGGGTGAGGAAGTTGCTTTTGGTCCCGCGCAGATGGGGCTGCCGGCAGACGAGCTCGACCGTCGCGTGCACGATGCCATGGAACTGTTTCAAGTTGCCGACCTGGTCGATGCCTCGCCCTATCAGCTTTCGGGTGGGCAAAAGAAGCGTGTGGCGCTGGCGGCAGTCGTATCGATGAACCCGGATATCTTGGTCCTTGACGAGCCGACCAATGGGCTCGACGAGGATTCATGCGACATCGTGGTCAACTTCTTGCTGGCCTACGTCGCGGCGGGTAAGACGGTCTTGATGAGCACACATCACCAGGATTTGGTGCGACGCCTGGGTGCCCGTGCAATCTATATCGATCGATATCACCATGTGGTCGAGGTGCCTTCGCCGTCGTATGGAACCGAAAGCGGTGCTACGGACTAGTTGCTGCGTAGAGCGTGCGTAGCCGCCCGCGCGGCTTTGCCGTGATGGTATAGTTATCCAGGTTTTTATGGGGGTGGCTATGCCTAGCTGGAACATTCATATCGCTCAGACGGAGCGTTTGCTGGAGCGCACCGGTGCGCTTGCCAATAGCGTGCGCGACCGCAATGCCTTTTTGTTTGGCTGCGTGGTTCCGGATATCTTCGTGGGCTATATGGTCCCTGGTATCGCCGATCCCATCCCGTACCGCATTACGCACTTTGCCAAGCCCGAGCCTATCCCTAAGCCGCGCGAGCACGAGTTCTGGGATACCTATGTGGCACCGTTGCTTAAAAGTTCTCCCACCGGTGCGCCGGCCGAGGCGACCTCGATTATCGAGGAACGCGAGCGGCTGAACCGCGTGCACTATCCCCAGCGCTACAAGGATGCCGAGCCGGTTGTCGGTCCCGGCGCCTGTGAGTTCTCGCTTGCGTCCGAAGATGTGGCGCAGTCGTTGCTCGATTTGACGCTGGGCGTCTGGTCGCATCTGGTGGCCGATACCGTATGGAATACGCGCGTGAATCAGTACCTGGAGGCGCACGGCGGCAAGCCGTGTGAGGAGTTCCGCATTAAAAAGCAAGGCGACTTTGACTGGTTTGGCAAGACGCTCGGCATTGTTTCGATTCCGCGCGCGACAGATCGCCTGTATACCGCTGCGACGCGTTTTGGGCAGTATCCCATCCATAAAGAGTATGTGCTCAAGACCATCGGCGTCATGCACGAGATTGTACGCGAAAACCCCGGCGAGCCCGATCATCCGCCGTACCGCCTGCTGACCGAGGAGTTTTTCAATGCAACGTTTACCGAGGTCATCGAGCTAACCGAGGCGGGATTTGCGGCTCGCGTTGCTGCTCCTGACGTTCCCGCAGTCCCCCTGATTGCTAGCTGCTAGCTGGCCTCCTTAACGGTGAACAGTTCATCCCAATTGACCAACAGCTCCCGTCGAAGGGCGTAAACACGGCAAACGAGCTGCACATTTCGTAGTATGCTATAAGCAGCTGGGTGCGTGTCATGCCGTGCGCCGGCATTGGCACAGAAAAAGGGCCCGGAAGGCAATGCCTTCCGGGCCCTTTGCAATGCAAGTGTGCTTGCAGGTGCGATTTAGCGCACCTGAGCGACGTAAGCGACGTTGGTCGAGGAGACCTTGTCCTCGAGCTGGACGCTCATGCGGGGGTCGCCGGCGGTGGCGACGGTCAGATCGCCGGCCTCGACGTAGCCGAGCTCCTTAGCGGTCTCGATCGCCTTGACGATCGTGCCGTTGACGGTGCCCTGGGTAATCTCGGCCTGGTGCGGGATAACGCCCCAGTACATGATCATCTGCTGGACGGCCCACTCGTGGCGGGAGAACGCGCAGATCGGCATGTTGGGACGGAAGTGCGAGATCAGGCGAGCGGTACGACCGGTGGTCGTCGGCACGGTGATGCACTTGGCGCCAACGGTGGTAGCCATGTTCACAGCGGACATACCCACAACGTTGTTGACGACGCGGGTGCCGTGAGCGTCAGCCGGAACCTCGAGCGGAGCGTGAGCCGGGAGGTACTTCTCGGTCTCGAGAGCAATGCTGGCCTGCATCTTTACGGCCTCGACCGGGTACTTACCAGCAGCGGACTCGCCGGACAGCATGACAGCGTCGGTGCCGTCGTAGATGGCGTTAGCAACGTCGGCAACCTCGGCGCGCGTCGGGCGCGGGTTCTGCTGCATGGAGTCGAGCATCTGCGTAGCGGTGATAACGGGCTTGTAGGCCGCGTTGCACTTGGCGATGATCTCCTTCTGGATGTGCGGAACGAGCTCGGGCTTGATCTCGATGCCCAGGTCGCCACGGGCGACCATGATGCCGTCGGAAGCCTCGAGGATCTCGTCGAAGTTCTCGACGCCCAGGGCGCACTCGATCTTCGGGAAGATCGTCACGTGCTCGCCGCCGTTCTCGCGGCAAAGCTCGCGGATGCCGCGGACGGACTCGCCGTCACGGATGAAGGAAGCGGCGATGTAGTCGATGTTCTCGGTCAGGCCAAAGAGGATGTCCTGACGATCGCGCTCGGTGATGGCGGGCAGCGAGATGTTGACGTTGGGCATGTTGACGCCCTTGCGCTCGCCGATCAGGCCGTCGTTCTTAACGACGCAGGTCATGTCCTGGCCGTCGACGGACTCGACCTCGAGGGCAACCAGACCGTCATCGATCAGGATAAGGGAGCCCTTCTCGACCTCGGAGGGCAGAGCCAGGTAGTCGAGGGAGATGTGCTCAGCGGTGCCGTGGAAATCCTCGGTCGTGGGCTGAGCAGTAACGACGATCTTGTCGCCGGTCTTGACGGCAACCTTCTTGCCGTCGACCAGAAGGCCGGTGCGGACCTCGGGGCCCTTGGTGTCGAGCAGGATGCCGACGGGCATACCGAGCTCCTTGGAAATACGACGGACGCGCTCGATGCGACCGTGGTGCTCGTCGTAGGATCCGTGCGAGAAGTTAAAACGGGCGACGTTCATGCCCGCCTTGATCATCTCGCGGATGGTCTCGTCGCTATCGCAGGCGGGACCCATGGTGCATACAATCTTAGTGCGCTTGTACATTCAGACCTCCATCTGACATCGTCTTGCGCTGATAGATAAACCATAAGAAATAAAACTGAGATGATTATAACGAAATGCCGACCGAATACCCCAAAAAATCGACCGTATGCCGAATTAGAAGTTCATTTTTTGCGAATAAACGGTATATGCAAAAACTTTACCAACCGTTCTAACCGCTGCTATCTGGGCGATATTTCAGTTTGATGATGCGCCGAAGAAAAAACGTTTTATCAATGTTGAGCATCACACGGTCTGCACCGTTGCTTGTGGACCATATTTCCAAATGGATTGTTTTGGCTAGACGTGTCGCTTTGGGGTACCATAGCCCCACTATCAACTGCCGCTCAGCACGGCAGCCTTGATGAGCCCTTGCCCTTCTCCTGGGAATTATGATCGGGCATCAATCTGCTGAGTGGCCCGAATCCCAGGAGGGGACTCTATATGCAAAAGGAATACCTGTCCGCCGCGGCGGAGGTACTCAGCAACCAAGGTGTCGATGAGGACCTCGGCCTGAGCAACGACGAGGCGTCGTCGCGCCTCGCCAAGACAGGCCCTAACAAGCTCGAGGAAGCCGAGAAGACGCCGCTGTGGAAGCGTTTCTTTGAGCAGATGGCCGACCCCATGGTCATCATGCTGATCGTTGCCGCCGTCATCAGTGCACTCACGGGCATGGTCAAGGGTGAGGCGGACTTTGCCGACGTCGCCATCATCATGTTCGTCGTTATCGTCAACTCGGTGCTGGGCGTGGTTCAGGAGGCCAAGAGCGAGGAAGCTCTCGAGGCATTGCAGGAGATGAGCGCGGCGCAGTCCAAGGTTCTGCGCGACGGCAAGCTCGTGCACCTACCGAGTGCCGAGCTCGTGCCTGGCGATGTGATCATGCTCGAGGCGGGCGACTCCGTCCCGGCCGACTGCCGCGTGCTCGAGAGCGCCACGATGAAGATCGAAGAGGCTGCACTCACCGGCGAGTCCGTGCCTGTCGAGAAGCATGCCAACGTGATCGAGCTCGCCACCGGCACCGATGACGTGCCGCTCGGCGACCGCAAGAACATGTGCTACATGGGCTCTACCGTGGTGTACGGTCGCGGTCGCGCCGTCGTGGTCGGCACCGGCATGAACACCGAGATGGGCAAGATCGCCGGCGCTCTGGCCGAGGCCAAGGAAGAGCTCACGCCGCTGCAGGTGAAGCTCGCCGAGCTCAGCCGCATCCTCACCATTATGGTTATCGTCATCTGCGTCGTCATCTTTGGCGTTGACATCATCCGTCACGGCGTGGGCAACGTCCTTACCGACCCGACCGCCCTGCTCGACACCTTTATGGTCGCCGTCTCGCTCGCCGTCGCTGCCATCCCCGAGGGCCTGGTCGCCGTCGTGACCATCGTGCTGTCGCTCGGCGTGACCAAGATGGCCAAGCGCCAGGCGATTATCCGCAAGCTTTCTGCTGTCGAGACACTCGGCTGCACGCAGACCATCTGCTCCGACAAGACCGGCACCCTTACCCAAAATAAGATGACCGTCGTCAAGCACGAGCTCGCTGCGCCTAAGGAGAAGTTCCTGGCCGGTATGGCCCTTTGCTCCGACGCCCAGTGGGACGAGGAGTTGGGCGAGGCCGTGGGCGAGCCGACTGAGTGCGCGCTCGTCAACGATGCCGGCAAGGCTGGTCTCACTGGCCTGACTGCCGAGCACCCGCGCGTGGGCGAGGCCCCGTTCGACTCGGGCCGCAAGATGATGTCCGTGGTCGTCGAGACCCTGGACGGCGAGTACGAGCAGTACACCAAGGGCGCGCCCGACGTGGTGATCGGCCTGTGCACCCACATCTACGAGGGCGATAAGGTCGTCCCCCTGACCGAGGAGCGTCGCGCCGAGCTCGTGGCAGCCAACAAGGCCATGGCCGACGAGGCCCTGCGCGTGCTGGCGCTGGCAAGCCGCACCTACACCGAGGTTCCGGCAGACTGCAGCCCCGCTGCGCTCGAGCACGACCTGGTCTTCTGCGGCCTGTCCGGCATGATTGACCCTGTCCGCCCCGAGGTCGCCGACGCCATCCGCGAGGCCCATGACGCCGGTATTCGCACCGTCATGATCACGGGCGACCATATCGACACCGCCGTGGCCATTGCCAAGCAGCTGGGAATCGTCACCGATCGCAGCCATGCCATCACCGGTGCCGACCTCGATCCCATGAGCGACGAGGAGCTCGACGCGCACATCGAGGACTACGGCGTGTACGCTCGCGTCCAGCCCGAGCATAAGACCCGTATCGTCGAGGCCTGGAAGTCGCGCGACCAGATCGTGGCCATGACAGGCGACGGCGTCAACGATGCCCCGTCCATCAAACGCGCCGACATCGGCGTGGGCATGGGCATCACCGGCACCGACGTTACTAAGAACGTCGCCGACATGGTGCTTGCCGACGACAACTTCGCTACCATCATCGGTGCTTGCGAAGAGGGTCGCCGCATCTACGACAACATCCGCAAGGTCATCCAGTTCCTGCTTTCGGCTAACCTTGCCGAGGTGTTCTCGGTGTTTATTGCCACGCTCATCGGCTTTACCATCTTCCAGCCGGTGCAGCTGCTGTGGGTGAACCTGGTTACCGACTGTTTCCCCGCGCTCGCGCTGGGCATGGAGGATGCCGAGGGTGACATCATGAAGCGCAAGCCGCGCAACGCCAAGGACGGTGTCTTTGCCGGCAATATGGGCCTGGACTGCGTGGTCCAGGGCCTGATCATCACCGTGCTGGTGCTGGCGAGCTTCTTTGTGGGCGTGTACTTTGACATGGGCTACATCCACATCGCCGATATGATCGCCGGCAATGCCGACGAGGAAGGCGTGATGATGGCCTTCATCACGCTCAACATGGTCGAGATCTTCCACTGCTTCAATATGCGCAGCCGTCGTGCGTCGCTGTTTAGCATGAAGAAGCAGAACAAGTGGCTGTGGGCCTCTGCCGCGCTGGCGCTGGTACTGACGGTTATCGTGACCGTGCAGCCGACGCTCGCCGAGATGTTCTTTGGTCCCGTGACGCTTGAACTCAAGGGCGTTATCGCCGCGCTGGGCCTTGCCTTCCTGATCATCCCGCTGATGGAGATCTACAAGGCGATCATGCGCGCGGTCGAGAAGGAGTAACGCTCTCGTTCGGGCCCGCCCCACGCCCTTTCTCCCTCACTGGTCCTCGCGCGAACAGGTCGAAAGGCCACCCTTCCCACCGGTCCGACCGCCTGCGGGGTTTCCACGGGCACGTCCTCGCGCTTCGCGCTGCGGGATGTGCCCTTAGGAAACCCCTCCCGGCGGGCGGGCCTTCGGATAGCCTCTCGGGACCATTGGCTGAGGGAAAGTGTGTGAGTCGGTCGAGCAGTGCTCGACCGACTCTTTTTATGGGTAAAATACCTGCTCAGTTGTGATTTATGGTGCTGGGAGGCGCTTGTGGGCAAGGCTAAGGCTAAGGCGAAGAAAAAGACAACGGGGGCGCGGGCTAAGCGCGATCGTCGTCGGAAGCTCGCGACCGAAGCCCCCGCGTCTGCCGAGGAGCTGCTGGCAAGCGTGCCGGGACTCGATGCGCTGCAGGATGTTCCGGCGTTCGACGACCTGCCGATCGATGGGGCACAGCAGACTGCCTTCGATGATTTTTGTGCCCAGGCCGAGGAGCCCGAGCAGATGCAACTTGGTGCCGTGGTGCGCCTGGATCGCGGCTTTCCGCTGGTGGCGACTGCCGACGACACCTTTCGTGCCGAGCATGCCGTGGGGTTTGCCAAGTCGCGTGGCGAGGATGAGGTTCTGCTGCCCGCCGTGGGCGACCGCGTGGCGGTGCGCCGTGCGCCCGGGCATGACATGGGCGTGATCGAGTGCGTGCTGCCACGCCGCACGAGTTTTGAGCGTTGGCGCGGTCGCGCTCGCGGTGATCGTCAGGTACTTTGCTCCAACGTGGATAGCGTGCTGATCGTGCAGGCGCTCGGCGCCGGCGAGGTGCTGCTCGACCGCGTGGCGCGCTCGCTGGTGTTGGCGCTCGACTGCGATGCCGAGCCGGTGGTGGTACTCACCAAGGCCGACCGCTGCGACGCCAATGAGCTCGAGCGCGATCTGGACCGCGTACACCGCTTGGTGGGTCCGGATGTGCGCGTAATCGTGACATCTTCTGCCGAGGGCCGTGGCCTGGACGAGGTTCGCGCCTGCGTTCCCGCTGGGAGCTGCGCCATGATCCTGGGTGAATCGGGTGCCGGCAAGTCGACGTTGCTCAACGCGCTGCTGGGTCACGATACGTTGGCGACCGGCGGCGTGCGCGAGCGCGATGACCAGGGCCGCCATACCACCGTCGCACGCGTGATGGTGGCGCTGCCAGGCGACGCCGGCGTTATTGCCGACGCCCCGGGCCTGCGCAGTTTGCCGCTCGTGGGGCATGAGCGGGGCTTGACGCGCGCGTTTTCCGAGATCGTCGAGGCGTCGCGTGCGTGCCGGTTTGGCGACTGTACGCATACTCACGAACCGGGCTGCGCCGTTCGCGAGGCCGAGGATGCCGGGCAGATCGACAGCCTGCGTTTGGAGACGTTCCAAAACTTGGCGTCATCCATGCGCGTGAGTGCTCAGATGCTCGATCCCGATGTTCATCTGTAATTGAATGTGGCTATGACAGCCGTCTCCCAACGGTACGGGAGGCGGCTTTTTTATTGCCGATGCGTCCTTAAATGTGCGTTTTGCCGACGTGCTGACCAAAACCTTGCCACGAGCTTGACGGGTCGGTCAGCTTTTGGTCGGCAATTGGTTTGACACTCAAAACCAAGATTGCGATCGCGTCGTTTTGCCGCTTGCTCGCTCGGACAATGGTGGTACGGGCATCCGCCCGGTGCTACCTTGAGAGGAGCGGCCGTGAACAAGAGCAAGCGCATTGCCATCAGTCTGATCGCGGGCGTGCTCGCCGCGCTGCTCTGTATGGTTTACGCGTCATCGATTCGCTCGCAGGCAGAGCAGGCCCAGGCCGAGACACTGGCCAAGTACGGCGGCGATCGCGTCGAGGTGTGCGTCGCGGCGCGCGATATCGATGCGGGCGAGACCCTCGACGAGACCAATGTCATAACCCAGGAATGGCTGGCGAGCCTGCTGCCGCGCGATGCGGCGACCGAGCTGCGCCAGGTGCGCGGCGACGTGACGACCTCGCGCATCCCTAAAAATGCCGTGATTTGCGATGTCTACACCAAGGCCGAAAGCCACACGCTCGAGGTGCCCAAAGGCAAGGTCGCCGTTTCGGTGGCGGTCGATGCCGAGCATTCGGTCGGGGGCGCCACGGGCGTGGGCAGCTACGTGGACGTGTACGTGCAAAAGGACGGCGTGACCGATCGGCTGTGCGGCGCGCGCGTGATCGATACCAGCGAAGTGGCCGGCGCCACGCGCGAAGGCAAGATCGAATGGGTGACGCTGGCGGCCGACCCCGAAGACGTTAAGGAATTGCTGGGGGCCTCGGGCAAGGGGACGGTCAGTTTGACGATTCCCGCCACGGTGCGCGGCAAAAAGAGCGGAGGCGACGAGTGATGAAGGCGATCTGGCTTGCATGCTGCGCGTGTGGTGATTACGGATTGCTGCAGCGGGAAGTCGAGGGTCGCGATGCGGGCGCGCAGGTGCTTCGCGTGGGCGACCTGGATGGGCTGGTGTCCATGGCGCGGGCGTTTCCGTCGCGTCGCGGGGCGGCGATTATCGCGGCAGCCCTGTTCGATGCCGAAGACGTGCGAAAGACTGTTGCACGCCTGACGGCCGAGGGCCGTGTGAGCCGCGTGGTCGTACTGATAGAGACGCTCGATCCTTCGGATATCGAGGGGCTGTTTCGCGCGGGGGCGACCGAGGTTATCGCTGCGCGCAGCATATGCGGCAACGGGCGCGCGGGCGAGGGAACGGTTGATTACGACCGGTGTCTGACGATTGAGCCCGATGCTTTTGTTGATAGGGAACCCGGGGCGCCTCGCGCTACAAGAGGCCCGCGTGTTGATGATTGTGGAAAAGCGGAAGCCGAGCATGGTCGGTGCCCCCGGGATCCCCTTGCATACGATGATGCCGGAGAGCCGGTGCCGTATGGCGAGGAGCTTCTGGCTGTAGATATGGGATACGTGCATGGCGTGAGCCTGGTCGATGAGCTCGACGAGGTTGAGGGGCTTGCTGGGAACGACAATGTTCGTGCCGATGCGGCCGTGAAGTCTCCAGACTCGGCCCCGCGGGCCGAGCAACCTGCCATGCCGGCTTGGGCGCAGCATATGAGCGCTGCCGGGGAGACGGGAACGTTGCCGCCCGTGTCGGCGCCGCCTGCCCCCACGCCGCCGGCGGATGCCGCCGCCCCGTCGCATCGAGCCCCGGTTGTCTGCGCCGTCTCGGGTTCGGGCGGTTGCGGCAAGTCGACGATCGTCGCCACCATGGCGCACGCGGCGTCGCTGCTGGGCCTGCGTGCCGCCGTGCTCGACTTGGACCTGATGTTTGGAAACCTCTACGACCTGTTGGGTGCCGATACCCCGCACGACATGGCGACGCTTATCGAGCCATCGGCTGCGGGCGCACTTGCCGAGTCGGACATCGTGGCCGCCTCGATGCGCGTGGCCCCGGGCGTTACGCTTTGGGGTCCGGTCGCCGCGCCCGAACAGGCCGAGCTCATGGCACGTCCGGTGGAGCTGCTGCTCGACGTCTTGCGCCGTGAATCCGACGTGGTTCTTGTCGACACCTCGGTCTTTTGGGGCGACGCCGTGGCGGCCGCAGTGGCGGCAAGCGACCGCTGCCTGGTCGTGGGCGATCCATCGGTGTCGTCTGCGACGTCCGCGGCGCGCGTCATCGAGCTGGCGAGCCGTGTGGGCGTGCCGCGTACGCGCATGAGCGCCGTGTTCAACCGGTTTGGCGCGCGCGGCGCCGACGAGGATGTCGCCATGCGCTTTGAGATTACCTGTGCGTTAAGCTCCAAGATCCGCATCGCCGACGGCGCGCAGGACTTGGCGGCGCTCATGGCATTCGGCCGTGCTGACGAAGCGGTGGGCCAGACCAGCGCTTTTGCCACCAGCGTGCGCGAAGCCACGCGCGAGATGCTCGTGGAGCTGGGCTGCGCCATCGGTCCCTGGAGTGACATGGTCACCGACCGCGCGACGCGCACCGAGCGCCCGCGCATCCGTCTTCCCTGGTCGCGCGAGGGTGATTCGCGATGAGCTTGCAAACAAGGATTAAGGCGGCCGGCGCGGCCGCGGCGACAGTGCCTGTTGACGCAGGGCGCCACCGTGCCGTCAAGCGCCGCACCAAGCGCGCCGTGATGGACCGCATGGGCTATGACGAGGTGGCGCGTATCAGCGCATACATCGATCCGGCGCGCGCCCGCTCGGAATTGCGTCCTGCGGTGGAGGCGGCGCTCAACGTGGAGGAGGCGACCGACCTGGCGACGCCCGAGCGCGAGACCATCATCGATGAGATCCTGGACGACGTGGTGGGCCTGGGCCCGCTGCAGCCGCTCATCGAGGACGACACCGTCACCGAGATCATGGTCAACGGCTGCCGATCGGCTTTCTTTGAGCGCGGTGGCGTCTTATATCCCATCGAGCATGCGTTTGAGGATGACGAGCAAATCCGCGTGCTCATCGACCGCATCATCTCGCCGCTGGGCAGGCGCATCGACGAGCGCAGCCCCATCGTCAACGCACGCCTCAAGACGGGCTATCGCGTCAACGCGGTGATTCCGCCTGTGGCGATCGATGGGCCAATTCTCACCATCCGCAAGTTTTCAGACCGCATCTGTTCGTTGGACGAGCTTGTGGGCCTGGGGTCGCTACCGCTTTGGTATGCACAGCTGCTGTCGTGCGCGGTATCGCTGCGTCAGGATCTGGCGGTTGCAGGTGGCACGGGGTCGGGCAAGACCACACTGCTCAACGCGTTATCGTGCGAAATATCCACCGGCGAGCGCATCGTGACGATCGAGGACTCCGCCGAGCTCAAGTTTGCGCATCACCCGCATGTGGTTCGCCTGGAGGCGCGCGAGGCTTCAATTGAGGGCGAGGGCGCGGTGACAATCCGTGACCTGGTGACCAACGCCCTGCGCATGCGTCCCGACCGCATCGTGGTGGGTGAGGTGCGCGGTGCGGAATGTTGCGACATGCTGCAGGCCATGAACACCGGGCACGATGGGTCGCTCACCACGCTTCATGCGGGCACCGAGCAGGAGACCGTGGTGCGTTTGACGCTGCTTGCGCGCTATGGCATCGACCTGCCGAGCGAGCTTATCGAGGAGCAGATTGCCATGGCGCTCGACGGCATCGTGATGTCCGAGCGCCATGCGGACGGCAGGCGTTTCGTGTCCTCCTATTCGGGGGTGCGACGCGGCGCATCAGGCGGCGTGGAGCTTGAGCGCTACGTGACGTTCGATGCCGCCACGCGCGCCTGGACGCTCGATCGCGAGCCTCCGTTTATCGCAGAGGGCCTGCGCTCGGGAACGCTCACGCAAGAGGAGGTGGACGAGTGGAGATCGTTGTGTCCCTCGTCGTAGGGGGTTTGACGGGGCTTTCTGCCGCGGTGGCGTGCGGGGCGGAGCCTCGTGCGCCGCGCGTGCCGCCGGCGGAGCTGGCCCGTCATACGCTTGAGTCGGTGGCCGAGAAGCTGCCGCGCGAGTTGGTAGAAAACGACCTGCTAAAAAAGATTGCCCGCTCTTGGGCGGCGCTGGTTCCAGCACATCGCGTTGGCCTTGTTATCGAGGATGACGAGGCGCGCCTGGCATGCTTGCTGCTATCGAGTGGTGTCTGCGGCATTGCCCTGACTGTCGTATCGCTGTCGCCCATCGGCTTTGTCCTGGGGTTGCTCGCGCCGTTTGGCGTAGGCGCCGCTCGCGACACCTTCGACCGTCGCCGCGAGCAACACGATGTGGAAGAAGCCATGCCCGAGGCCTTTACGGCGCTCTCCATGTCGCTCGCCTCGGGCCATTCGCTGGCCCAGGGTATGAGGTTTGTGGGAACTCACGCGCAAGAGCCGGTGCATACCGAGTTTTTGCGCGTGGCGGCGGCGATCGACTGCGGCGTCTCGGCGACTGATGCGTTGGATGACCTACTCGACCGTATCGATGCCCCCGGCCTTTCGCTTGTCACTTTGGCACTCAAGGTGTCGCAGCGAACCGGTGCCCCGCTTGCCGACCTGTTATCCGGGGCATCGAGCATGGTGGGGGAGCGCATTGAGCTCAAACGCCGCTTGGACGTCAAGACGTCGCAGGCTCGTATGTCGGCACACATGGTCTCGGCGATGCCGGCGGGTATGTGCGCGGTGCTGGCGCTGCTTTCGGCCGACTTTCGCCGCGGCCTTGCAACGCCGGCGGGTGCAGGTGCCGTGGTGCTGGGACTTGCTCTCAACGCCGTCGCCCTGGTGGTCATCCGACGCATTATGCGGGTGGAGCTATGAGCGTCTTGGTCGGGGCCGCGGCGTGCCTGTGCGCGCTCAGTGTGTTTGTCGCGACGGGGCTCAATCGTGCGGACGCATACAAGATCGCCCAGGTCTGCAAACACGAGGCGCTGCTGGTTGTTGCGGCCGCCCAATCGGTAACCGATGCCCTGACAGCACGGTTGAAAGGCATGCTCGGCACGGGTGGTACGGCGCAGGTGTCGCTTGGCGAGGTGTCCGAGATGATCGACGTGGTGCGTCTGGGGCTTTCGGCTGGCCTTTCGTTCGATGCGGCGCTTGAGGTTTTTTGCGCCAATCGCCGATCGACGTTGGCGCTCCGCCTTGAGCGAGCCTGCATGGCGTGGCAGGTGGGCGTGGGGACGCGCGAGGACGAGCTTCTGGCGGCCGCGCGCGACCTGGATGTGCGGGCGCTCGAGACCTTTGCCATTACGGCGGGGCAGGCGCTTGCCCTCGGTGCCCCGCTTGCCGAGACGCTGGCGGCTCAAAGTCGCGAGATTCGCGCGGCGCATCGCGCTGCGGTCGAGCACGAGATCGAGCGCGCGCCGGTCAAGCTGCTGATTCCCACCGGCACGCTCATCTTGCCGGCGTTGCTTCTGTCCATATTGGGCCCGCTGCTGGGAGCAGGCGGGATGATGTAGGGAGGAATACATGAATACGATGACTGACGTTGCTGGCAAGGTCTGGAGCTGGGCGTTTTGCCAGTCAATTCACGCTCGCCAGCGTGCCGAGGAACTGCTGCGGGAGGAGAGCGCGCAGGGCACCACCGAGTACGCCATCCTGGTCGGTGTGCTCGTGGTGATCGCCATCATTGCCATCGTCGCATTTAAGGGCAAGGTCCAAGATCTATGGAGCGCTATCAGCGAGGGCATCAACAGCCTGTAGAGGGCGCCCGTCCCGTCGGCGCGTTGCTGGTGCTCGCCTGTGCGGTCGTGGCGGTGGCAGTGGCGGTTTGGGGGCTTAACGCAGCACGGCAACAACGTTTAGGGGTTGCTGCGGATGCGGGCTCGGGTTCGGCTGCGGCGTCTCAAATAGACGATGCGCGAGACGCGGACGATGCGAATGCCGCCGTCACGGCGCAAACGTTCTTGCAAGCACTCGACGAGCGAGCGGACGCTGCAACGGGTTCATCTGCAAACAATGCCGTCGCTGTTCGTCTCGCATGGTCCGAGTGCCGACCGATGACCGAAACGGCGGCGGATATGCTGCGTGCCTATCGCGAAGTACCCACGGCGCAACTTGCTCTGAGCGGCTATCTCGACATCAAGGGCAACGTGTGGGGCGCCATCGTGCGCGACGGACGCGGCTGGGTCGATATGGTGACGGTTGCCGCGGATGCTGGTGATATTTCGTGTCGCCTGCGCGTGGTCCGCCTGACCCCGCAGACAACGAACTCAAAGGAGGGGTCGTGAAATGCATGACGTCCTGCGTGAGGAATCTGCCCAGGCAACGGTCGAATACGCCATCGTCACGGTGGCGCTGCTTTCCATCGTGCTGGCGATCGCGGGGCTTTGGCGTGCCGGTGCCAATGGGCGCTTGGCGGCGATGGTCGAGCGGGCGGCATCTCACGGCGTCACCTCGACATCGGTTGTCGACGCTGCTGCGGGTGCTAAGGACATCGTGCTGTATTGATGCCACGCGCGAGGACCGGGCGCAGTCTACGGTCGAGGCGGCATTCCTGCTGCCGACGTTTCTGACGCTCGTCCTGTTGGCGCTGCAGCCGGTGTGCCTGCTCTATACACGCGCGGTCATGGAGTCTGCCGCCGCCGAGACCGCGCGGCTCATGACCTGTCTCTTATACACATCTCCGAGCCCACGAGACGTAGAGGAATC
>CABSYH010000018.1:0-15746 GCA_902481965.1 uncultured Collinsella sp. | reverse complement strand
CCTCTACGTCTCGTGGGCTCGGAGATGTGTATAAGAGACAGTTTCAGGACCCCATGCGCGGTACCGCTGCCGACATGCAGATCGCCGAGAACCTGGCCCTCGCCAAGCGTCGCGGCCAGCGTCGCGGCCTTTCGTGGGGCGTCACCAAGGCCGAGAAAGATGAGTACGTCGAGCTGCTCAAGCGCCTGGACCTTGGTCTGGACACGCGTCTCAACGCCAAGGTCGGCCTGCTCTCGGGTGGCCAGCGCCAGGCACTCACCCTGCTGATGGCCACGCTCACCAGGCCGCGCCTGCTGCTGCTCGACGAGCACACCGCGGCCCTCGACCCCAAGACGGCCTCTAAGGTGCTTAACCTGACCGAGGAGATCGTCGACGAGAACCACCTGACCACGCTCATGGTCACGCACAACATGAACGACGCCATCCGTCTGGGCAACCGTCTGATCATGATGCACGAAGGCCATGTGATCTACGACGTGGCGGGCGATGAGAAGAAGTCGCTCACCGTAGCCGACCTGCTGCAGAAGTTCGAGGAGGTCTCGGGAGGCGAGCTCGCCAACGACCGCATGCTGCTGAGCTAAAACCTGCCAAAAAGGGACAGGTTTATTTTGGTAGGTTTTATCTGCGCAAACGTCAAAACCGCCGCAAAGGGACAGACGCCCTTGCGGCGGTTTTCGCATATTATGTCGATAATCCGATATTCAACCAGACATTCTGGCTAAGGACTAAGGAAACTGCCATGAAAAGACTCCCCCGCTTTGCGTTGGCCGCCGCGTTGTTTGCCGGCGCGCTCGCAGGCATCCCAAGCCTCGCTTTCGCGGGAAACCTGCCCGCCGCTATTGACGGCTCCGTGGCCGTCATGCACACCAACGATATCCACGGCAGCTACAAGTACAGCTACAACGCAAGCAAGGGCACCGGCACTGTGGGCTTTGACGGACTGGCGGTTCTCTATAGCGCCCAAAGCAGCGCCCCCGATCTTTTGCTCGATGCGGGCGACACCTTCCACGGACAGTCCTTCGCCACCATGAGCGAGGGCAAGAGCATCGCCGAGCTCATGGACACCTTCTACGCCGACGGCTACGACGCGACCACGCCAGGCAACCACGACTGGAGCTACGGTGCGGACAAACTCCGCACCATGACCGGCTACAGCACCACCGGCACGCCCTTCGCCATGCTCTGCGCGAACGCGAAGTCTACGAGCGGCGTATAGAGCTCGAGCATCACGAAGACGCTCGATCGCACCTGGGAGGATAGCGAAGATCACTCCACATTCGACTACAAAATCAAGGTCGGCGTCGTGGGTGCCATGGATGAGTCGCTAGGTTCCTCGCTGCGCGCGGACCTGGTCGCGGGCACCAGCTTCTCGAGTGCCGCGAACGCCATCAATACCGAGGCAGAGCAGCTGCGCAGGGAGGGCTGCGATGTTGTTGTGTGTATCGCGCACACGCTCGACGCCAAGACCTTTGCCACGCGACTCCGTGGCGTCGATGCCCTTATCGCAGGCCACGAGCACATCAACCTTAACGAGAAGGTGACGGGAGCCGACGGCAAGACAATCCACGTTGTCGAGGCGGGCAGTGCCTTTGCCGAGGTGGGACTGCTTTCCATTCCGTACAAATACGACACGAATGGCACCGAGACGACCGACGATGACACGGTCACGGTCCCTGCAGACGACAGCAACGAGAAGCTCTACACCGCCAAGAACGTCAACGACCTTTTGGCAGACCCCGACAAGGGCTCCGACTACCAAAGCTGCCTTGAAGCCGTCCGCAACAAGATCAAGCCGCTCGACGAGGCCTTTGAAAACGAATCGAACAAGGTGCTCGGCACATCCACCACCAACTATTTCTACGGCGAGGACGCCGCAGGCACGCATGGTTGGGAAATGGTGCGCACCACCGATTTCCGTCCCAGCAAGGAGGGCGACACCACCAAGGCCCAGACCATCGGCCACGTGATTTGCAGCTCCTATCTTGACCTGACGGGCGCGGACCTCGCTATCGAAAACGCTGGCGGCATCCGCGGCGGCATCGCGGCGGGCAACGTGACCGCCGGCAACGTCATCGCCATCTCGCCCTACGGCAACACCGTGGAGACCTGGACCATGACCGGCGCGGACTTCCTCGCAGCGCTCGAGCACTCGCTACAAATCAGCGACGATTGCAACGACAGCTACGAGCTTCAGCAGGCTTATGTGGCGGCCGGTCACACCGAGCAGGAGGCGCAAGACAAGTACAAGTGGCGCGATGACTCTGGCAGCGTTCTCTCCTTTGGCGGCATCAACGTGACGATTGATTGGACGCAGCCCGAAGGCAAGCGCATTGTGAGTGCCACACTCACCAAAGACGGCAGCACGCTCGACCCCGCCAAGACCTATACCGTCGCCACCAACAACTACATCATTACCAACACGACCGACTTCCCCACCTTCGCAAACGCCACCAAACACACCGAGTGGGGTGCCTGCGAGTCAGCGCTAAGGGCGCTGATCGGGCAGAACGGCTGGGAGAGCAAGATGGCCGGGCTCGCCGGCACCATCAGCTTCGGCTCCGTAGCCGTGGACCCCACGCCCACACCGGCCCTGACGCCTAAGCCCTCGCCTAAGACGGACACGACGACCACGAAGGTCAGCACCAAGAAGACGAGCGGTAAGCTCGCCGCAACGGGAGACCGCACGCTGGCAGTAGTTGGCGCGTGCCTTATCGGCGGCATCATCGTCATCATCCTCGGCATTATCTGGAAGCGTCGACGCTAAGCTACACCGCCGGGCCTTGCAGCCCCGCCGCGTAAACCTTATATCGAGCACAGAAGCCCGTCTGAATTTGATCGGACGGGCTTCTTGGTGGGTATCATGGTTGGACGATCATTAGGAGGTTTTCCCTACATGGAATTGTTTGAGCCGATTCTTCATTTCTTTGAGCAACGGTGGGTCCACAACATCATCTGGGCCGTCATCTTGGCGATAGGCACCGCCGTCGCCGCCGAGGTCGTATCTAAGACCCTGAACCATCTGCTTAACCGTGACGATAACCCGCTTCCGGCATCAAGTATCTTCATCAACATCGCGCGCGCCGTCATCTGGATGATTGGCGGCAGCTTTATCCTCGACAACTGCTTTGGCATTAACGCAAACGCGCTCGTCGCCGCTCTTGGCGTCGGCGGCATCGCCATCTCGCTCGGCTTTCAGGACACGCTGTCAAACCTTATCGGCGGCATGCAAGTGACCTTTATGGGCATCATCAAACCCGGCGACAATATCGAGGTCGGCGGCGTATCCGGCGTGGTCCAAGACATCACTTGGCGTCATACAACGATTGAGGATGCCTGTGGACAGACCATCATTGTGCCCAACTCCAACATCTCCAAGAACACGCTCGTGCATTTGATGCCCTTTGGACGCGTGGCCGTGCCCGTTGCCGTAAAGGACACGTCTAAGTGGGCTTCCCTTGACGTGCTGGCAGACGAGCTCACGAGCGCAACCAAAACGGCCGTCTCGCCCATCTCGGGCTTTGACAAAGAGCCCTACGTGCTCTTTAGCGAAATCGGCGACTTTGGCATCAAAGGAAAGATCATCTTTATCGTCAGCGACGACAGCACCACTTTCACCGCTGCCGACGCCTGCATCCGCGCCATCGCCCCCATCATCGCCTAAACCACCGCAAAGGGGTCAGGCATCTTTGTAGTGGTTTTCATTCGTGGTACCATGGTTCATATAGTTGTTTAAACGACTAAGGGAGCAACATTATGGAAGAGGCCTATCGTCAAGCACGCAAGCGCGGCGAGCAAGGACGTCGACGCGCCATTAGCCAAAGCGAGCATCCATACCTTACGGACCTCGATAGCTTGGTTGCTCAGCTCCCCTTAGGTCAGCGAGAGAATGTCGGCCTGCGGGATATTCCGCTCGAAATGGTCGTCGGCACGGTCACCAAGGGCCGTCAGTCCGCCTTTTCGTGTAACTTTATGCCCCTGCTTCCGTTTAGCACCGAGTTCGCCCGCAAGTGGTCCAACCTCTACGACATCCAGGTGACCGAGGGCTATCGCGACCCCGTCATCGTCACCGAGTTCATGCATCGGTTCTATGTCCAAGAAGGCAACAAACGCGTCAGTGTCCTCAAATTCCTAGACGCCCCGACGGTTTCGGCCAAGGTCACCCGTCTCTACCCCGGCACATGGGATTCCGTCGAAAGCCGCCTGTACGGCGAGTTCTGCGCGTTTTGGCGCGTCTGCCCCCTATACGAGATCGAGTTCTCGCGTGAGGGAAGCTACGAAACGCTCGCGAAGATGCTCGGTCAGAACCTTATCGAAAAATGGCCGCAGAAAAAGGTCGACTACCTGCGCCACACTTTCCTGCTCTTTAAGCGTGCCTACCTTCGCGCAGGCGGCGATCACCTGGACATTACGCCCGCCGACGCCATGCTCGTCTACCTCAATGTGTACAACCAGGACCGCCTGCTGGATACGCCAACGGATATCGTCGTAAACCGCCTGTGCAAGATCTGGCGCGAGCTGGTCATTGCCGGCAAAAATGACGAGGACAAGGTCGATCTTGTCGAAGCACCGAGCGTCGACGAGGAGGAGACGCCCGCCAAGTCCACCTCTGGCGTGCTCAACTTCTTTATGGGCAAGACCGTCTACTCGACGGCCAACCCCCTGCGCATCGCCTTTATCCATGAGTTCCCCTGTGCGACGTCGAGCTGGGACAGCCTGCACGACCAAGGGCGTCAGTATCTCGATGAGCACTTTGGCGGTATCGTGCGCACCGAGGCGTTCGAGGACTGTCACGATCCGGATGTGTTCTACGCCGCCGTGGAAACGGCTGTCAAACATGGAGCAAACGTCATCTTCTCGACCTCGCACCGCCTGATGGAATACACGCTCAGGGCTGCCGTTGAGTATCCCCGGGTTCGGTTCCTCAACTGCTCTATCGGCCTTCCCCATCAAAGCGTCCGTTCGTACTTTGGCAAGATGTACGAGGCCAAGTTTCTGCTGGGCGCCCTTGCGGCCAGCATGGCGGACAACCACCGCATCGGTTACCACGCGTCGGTCTTCGCCTCGGGCGCACTCAGCGAGATCAACGCCTTTGCGATTGGCGCCTCGCTGCTCGACCCGCGCGCGCAGGTCATCCTCACCTGGGGCGATGTTCCCGCCGGTGGTCTTGCCGAAGCCATGTGCCGCGAAGGCGTAAGCGTCATGACCGGCGCTGACATGTCAAAGTCGCTCGAAGACCCAACGGCCTACGGGCTTCACCGCTTGGTCGACGGCAAAGTCACCGGCATCGCCATGCCCGTATGGAACTGGGGCCGTTACTACGAGCTCATCGTTCGCAGCCTTCTTCACGGCACGTGGGACGAGACCAGCGACGACAACCAAGTGCGCGCTGTCAACTACTGGTATGGCATGAGCTCCGGCGTTATCGACATCCGTTACGCTCCGGGCCTACCCTACCAAACGCGCAAACTCGTGCAGTTGCTCCGCAACGGCATTGTTGTGGGATCCATCAACCCCTTTGGCGGCGAGCTCCACAGCCAGAACGGCGTGGTACAGATCGAAGGCTTCCCTCCGCTGCCGAGCACGCAGATTGTCGAGATGAATTGGCTGGCGGACAACGTGGTAGGCACCATTCCGCAGCTCGACGATGAGCCGAAAGTCCCTGCCCTATGAAAATCCTTGCCATAGCCGATACCGAAGAACGATGCCTTTGGGAGTGCTTTCGCAAGGAACGCTTTGAGGGAGTCGACCTGATTTTGTCCGCCGGCGATCTGGACCCGGACTATCTTGAGTTTTTGGTTACGGTCATCAACAAACCGCTCATCTACGTGCGCGGCAATCACGATGACCGCTACGCACGTCATGCACCGGGTGGATGTATCTGCGTAGAGGACAGCGTGTACACGTACCGAGGGATTCGCATTGCGGGCCTTGGCGGGTCCATGCGTTATCGCGACGGCGCCAACATGTACACCGAACGCGAGATGTCCAAGCGCATGCGTAAGCTGTCGCGTAAGGTTAGGATGGTCGGCGGGTGCGACATTCTGCTTACCCATGCACCCGCCGCCGGTATGGGTGATCTGGACGATCTGCCGCATCGAGGATTCGAGTGTTTTAACACAGCACTCGAATCCTGGAATCCCGACTACATGGTGCACGGGCATGTGCACCAAAGCTACGGTTGCGATTTTCAGCGCGAGCGTCAGCATGTGTGTGGAACGACGATCATCAACGCCTGCGGCTATACGCAGTTTGAGCTCGACCAGACGCACTACCCCATCCGCGGCTGGCAAGCAGCTTGGCTCAACTCACAAACCATGCGCCGCGAGCTCAAACGCCACGAAGCCATCGAGTCTTCAACAGCCAGAACACCCTGGTAACCACCATAAAGGGGACACTGTCCCCTTTATGGTGCTTTTGACGCGATAGCAAGAAACCCGGTCCTGCACAAGGCAGAACCGGGTTTCTTTAGCAATGCTTGCTGTACTCAGGCAGTAACTAGCAGTTACTCAGCCAGGAAGTCACGCTGAACAGCGGGATCGACCTTGACGCCAGGGCCCATGGTGGAAGACACGGAGATGGACTTGACGTACTTGCCCTTAGCAGAAGAGGGCTTGACGCGCAGAATCTCGGTGTACAGGGCAGCGTAGTTCTCGACGAGCTGCTGCTCAGAGAAGGACTTCTTGCCCAGGGGCACGTGGCAGATGCCGTAGCGGTCGGCGCGGTACTCAACGCGGCCAGCCTTGAGCTCGGAGACCATCTTGGCGACGTCCATGGTCACGGTGCCGAGCTTGGGGTTCGGCATGAGGCCACGGGGACCAAGGATCTTACCGATGCGGCCAACCTTGGCCATCATGTTCGGCGTAGCGATAGCGGCGTCGAAGTTGATCTCGCCCTTCTGAATCTGGGCGACGAGCTCGTCGGAACCGATGATGTCGGCGCCGGCAGCCTCAGCCTCACGGGCCTTCTCGCCCTCGGCGAAGACGGCAACACGAACGGTCTTGCCGGTGCCGTGGGGCAGGGAGATGGAACCACGGATGTTCTGGTCAGCCTTACGAGTATCGATGCCCAGACGGAAGTGAGCCTCGACGGTCTCGTCGAACTTGGCGGTGTCGAGCTCCTTGATGAGCTTGGCAGCCTGAAGGGGGGTGTAGAGCGTGGCGCGGTCGATCTTCTCGGCAGCGGCGTTATAGCTCTTACCATGCTTAGCCATGTGCATTACCTCCTGTGGTTAAACGGGCGTGAGCCCTCCCACATCGTATCGTGTGCCCTATTGCACACATTTAACGGGCGCCCCGGTCGGAGCACCCGCCGTTACCATAAGAAATCGCTACTCAGCGATGGTGACGCCCATGGAACGGGCGGTACCGGCGATGATCTTCTTGGCGGCGTCAATGTCGTTGGCATTGAGGTCCGGCATCTTGATCTCGGCGATCTTGGTGAGCTGCTCCTGGGAGAGCTGACCAACCTTGTCAGCCTGGGGCTTAGCGGAACCAGACTTGAGGTTCAGCTCCTTCTTGATAAGGTGAGCCGCCGGCGGGGTCTTGGTGATGAAGGAGAAGGACTTGTCCTCGTAGACAGAGATCTCAACGGGGATGATGTCACCCTTCTTGTCCTGCGTCTCGGCGTTAAAGGCCTGGCAGAACTGCATGATGTTCACGCCAGCAGCGCCCAGGGCGGGGCCGACGGGAGGAGCGGGGTTTGCTGCACCAGCAGGAATCTGGAGCTTAATGACGTTGGCAACCTTCTTCTCAGCCATGGTCATTCCTTTCGAATCACGAGTGTGAAGTACTTGCTATATCGTAAGCACGCACGTGTTAGAAGCACTCCTGAGATGAGCAGTCACAGAAGAAGCACGCTCGCGCGAACGGACGAAAACTTAAGCGATGACAGCGACCTGGTTAAAATCGAGCTCGACCGGCGTCTCGCGGCCAAAGATCATCAGCGTGACCTTGAGCTTGCCAGCCTCGGTGTTAACCTCGGAGACCTTGCCATCAAAGTCGGTAAGCGGGCCATCGGTGACGCGGACGGACGTACCGACCTCAATATCAACCGAGGTGCGCTTGGGCGAATCGCCCTTACCGGGACGACGAGTCATCTTGTTGTACTCGTCGCGGGAAAGCGGAGCGGGCTTGCCGTTGCCGCCTAGGAAACCGGTGACGCCAGGCGTGTTACGAACACACGTCCAAGCATCGTCATCCATCTCCATGCGGACCAGGACATAACCCGGGAAGATCTTGGAATCCTTGGTCTCACGCTTGCCACCCTCTTTAATCTCGGTGACGCGCTCCATAGGAATCTCGATATCAAAGATACGGTCCTGCATGCCCATAGTCTCGATGCGATGCTCGAGATCGGACTTAACGCGGTTCTCGTATCCAGAGTAAGTGTGAACGACGTACCAACGCTTAGACATGGTTTAGCCCCTCAATCCAGAGAACAGAGCAAGAGCCTCGCCAAAGCCAGCATCGAGCAGAGCGATGACGACGCCGACGACGATCAGAGAAGCGCAAACAACAACCGAGTAGTTCACGAGCTCCTTCTTATCGGGCCACGTGACACGCTTCATCTCGGACTTGACCGAAGCGAAATACTTCTTGGTGCGGGCGAAGAAACCAGGCTTCTCGTTCTTCTTGGACTTCGCAGCCTTCTCGTTCTTCTTGGCAACGGCCTTCTTGGCCTCAACCTTGGAGTTGGCGGCAGCTTTGTTGGCAGGTGCCGGCTGCTGAGCCTTCTTCTTGTTCTTCTTGTTGGCCATTTGGGTTACCTCCGCGCAATGCGCTTATACATGAGTAAACCGTAAGCCCCCAAGTGGGAGCTTACGGAATAATGACTGGCACGCCAGGAAGGACTCGAACCCTCAACACTCGGTTTTGGAGACCGATGCTCTACCAATTGAACTACTGGCGTATGTGACTAGAGACTAGCGAGTCTCTTTGTGCAGCGTGTGGTGACGGCACCAGGGGCAATACTTCTTGATCTCCATACGATCAGGCATGGTCGACTTGTTCTTGGTGGTCGTATAGTTGCGGCGCTTGCACTCAGTGCACGCAAGAGTAACTAGAGTACGCATGTATCCTGAACCTTTCATTTCCGCCCCGTACGGGCACGAGTTGTTACTTTATCAGCTCCACGTAAGTGCTGTCAATGAAAACCTCGAGTCAATTGGTTCTCGGTGGATCCATTCATATTTGGAACACATCAATGAAGCCATCGAGAGCTAATCGACGGTGCATCCAGGACCATTATCGATCCTCTCGACACCAGCAACGGCTCAATATCCATTGCAGAAAAGAACCCGGCACCCATATAAGTGCCGGGTTCTCTAAGTCAGCTATATCAAAGAGCTAATTTACTCAATGATCGTGGAGACGATGCCCGAACCGACGGTGTGGCCACCCTCGCGGATAGCGAAGCGCAGGCCCTCCTCCATGGCGATCGGGTGGATGAGGTCGCCCTCGATGGTGATGTGGTCACCAGGCATAGCCATCTCGGTGCCCTCGGGGAGCTTGACCGTACCGGTAACGTCGGTGGTACGGAAGTAGAACTGAGGACGATAACCATCGAAGAACGGGGTGTGACGGCCGCCCTCCTCCTTGGTCAGAACGTAGATCTCGCCGGTGAACTTGGTGTGCGGGGTAACCGAACCGGGCTTGCAGAGAACCTGGCCGCGCTCGATGTCCTCACGCTTGATGCCGCGGAGCAGCAGACCGACGTTGTCGCCAGCCTCGCAGAAGTCCATGGACTTACGGAACATCTCGATACCGGTAACGACGGTGTTCTGGGTATCCTTGATGCCGACGATCTCGACGGGCTCGTTGAGCTTGAGCTCACCGCGCTCGACACGGCCAGTAGCAACGGTACCACGGCCGGAGATGGTCATAACGTCCTCAACGGCCATCAGGAACGGGAGGTCGTTGTTACGAGCAGGCGTCGGGATGTACTCGTCGACGGCCTTCATGAGCTCGCGAATGGCGTCCATCCACTTGGCGTCGCCCTCGAGAGCGCCCAGAGCGGAGCCACGGATGACGGGGATGTCGTCGCCGGGGAAATCGTACTCGGAGAGGAGCTCACGGGTCTCCATCTCGACGAGGTCGATGAGCTCGTCATCGTCGACCATGTCGCACTTGTTCAGGAAGACGACGATGTAGGGAACGCCGACCTGACGGGCGAGCAGGATGTGCTCGCGGGTCTGAGCCATGGGGCCGTCGGTAGCAGCGATGACCAGGATAGCGCCGTCCATCTGAGCAGCGCCGGAGATCATGTTCTTGACGTAGTCAGCGTGGCCCGGGCAGTCAACGTGAGCGTAGTGACGGGCAGCGGTCTCGTACTCAACGTGGGAGACGGAAATCGTAATGCCGCGCTCGCGCTCCTCGGGAGCCTTGTCGATGTTCTCGAACGCAGTGAAGTCAGCCTTGCAGCCCTCGGTCTCGGAGAGAACCTTGGTGATGGCAGCGGTCAGCGTGGTCTTGCCGTGGTCGACGTGACCAATGGTGCCGATGTTAACATGCGGCTTAGTGCGCTCAAACTTCTCTTTGGCCATAAAGCCCTCCTCTTAACAGGTCGTCCCCGGACGGGACTTTGCCTTTATACCATAGTGGCTTCTCAACATACTATTGAGAAGCCACCGTGTTACCTATGGTAGCGGTGACTGGATTCGAACCAGTGACGCCACGGGTATGAACCGTGTGCTCTAACCAACTGAGCTACACCGCCGGATGGAGCCTGCAACCAGACTTGAACTGGTGACCTCTTCGTTACCAACGAAGTGCTCTACCGACTGAGCTATACAGGCACTTGACGGGTGGGAGCTATAGGATTCGAACCTATGTAGGCAGAGCCAACGGGTTTACAGCCCGTCCCCATTAACCACTCGGGCAAACTCCCAATCGTTCAAGTATCCGCAGGTCCTTTGGTCTTTTGGACCGCCGCCCCCGCGAACGAAGAAGATAATACGATGCCACCTTGGGGGCTGTCAACGAAAACCTCTAGATACACGGTGCCGGGCGTATCTATATAGCCGTGACCTGCGTTTTTATTGAGTTTGGATATGAAGGACGGTGGATTTGGATGCGCTGGCGACATTTCCCAAGGGAACACTTTGTCACGATGGAGTACGCCTACAGCATCGACCTTCGATAACGGCCCATTTACACCTATATATAGGTTGAGATCGGGGCCCGGCAGAATCGACCGTGGATTTCTCCCGTTTGAAATCGAGCGTGGATAATCTCCCCCTTTTAGCGTACCCCCAAGGCCAAAGTGGCAGATTATCCACGCTCATTCACTAGGCGGGAGATTTTCCACGCTCGTTCGTCCGATAATCCACGCTCGTCCAGGATGACTGGGGCCGGTCCGCCCTTTGTCTCGATCTGTAACATTTAGAGAACATTTTCTCCCCTATCTGTTACAGATCGAGATATTACGCAGAGACCCCAGCTTACGTCTCATTCTGTAACAGCTAGAACGGTTTCCAGCCTCTTCGTGTTACAGATTGAGACAAACCTGAAGCTTGGTTGGCACCACACCCGCTGACTTATAGATATAAATAGAAACGGGCCCTGTCCCACAAGGGAACAGAGCCCGAAACTCTCATGGAGCCAGTGACAGGAATCGAACCTGCAACCCACTGATTACATCGCTTTCCATTCTGGTTAATAGCGTCCATCTGCGACTATAGCGACCGTAACCTCGCCTTTTTCTTTCGTTTTCCGCTTATAGTCTCACTTGAGACGTCTCCGAAACAGTCAAATTGCACACTCATTGCACACGCGATTGCACACGGAGGGACAATGGAAGAGAAATACACCACCTCGTCTATTTATAAGTTTAAGGACGATCGCTGGCGCGCACAGTTCCCCTATTTGGAGAACGGCATCTGGCATAAGAAGACTCAGCTCTTGGAACATCGAGGGCGCGATAAAGGCAGAAGCCATAAGCATCGCGATGCCGCCATGCTCGAGGCCGAATCCATCCGCGCATCTCTCAATGAGAAGGCCACCGCAGAAGCAGCTAAACCCAAGGGGCTTGGTATCACCGTTTCAAAGCTCGTGACATGCTATATCGATATCGAGTGCGCGGACGTCGCGCGCTCCACGGCGACCGGATACCACGGCATGCTCCGCCGGAATATCGAACCGTATCTCGGTGATGTCCCATTGGAAGACCTTACGGAAGAGGATGTTCAGGAATGGATAACGGCGATCGCCTCAACCCACGCACGGTCCACCGCCTGCAATTCCCTACGGTTGTTACGAGGCTCGCTCAAATATGGAATGCGAAAGAAATGGATTGACGAAAACGTGGCCTCTTGGGCAAAAGTCCCCAAAAATGAAGACGCGAACTACGGTCTACCGAATTCGCTTACAACCAAAGAGCGAACCAGGGTCTTGAACACTCTGAACGCCTCCATAGATATCCCAGCGATGCTTGCAGCCAAGATGGCGCTCTACACGGGATTGCGGCGCGGCGAGCTCTGCGCCCTGAAATGGAAAAACGTGGACTTTAAATCCGCAACGATCCGAGTCGAGGCCGCGATTGGGCACACAGATAACGAGTTCTATATCAAGGGCCCCAAGAGCATTAGCAGCCGGCGCGCTATCCCCAACTGCCCGAAAGACCTTATGAAAGACCTTGCGAAGCGCGAGGCCGACATGAAGTTCGAATGCGCGAATCTGGGCGTTGAGTTCAGCGACGAACTGTTTGTCCTCGGCTTTCCGGACGGTTCCTTCTTGAAACCGCCCAGGATCAACGACGCTTGGCGGGCCCTGGCAAAGGCCTTGAAGCTCCATGGTGTCTTGAACAAGAACACCGTCACCTTCCACGACCTCAGGCACAGTTTTGCAACGTACGCCGTTTCCAACGGAATCGACCCGAGGACTCTCGCAAGCCTCATGGGGCACTCGAAGGCGTCGATGACACTCGACAGATACGCCAGTGCCGACCCAGCAGCCACCGCATCGGCTATGAGAACTCTTGGACGCTTATATAAAGAGTGATTTGCTTCGTCGCAAGCAAAGAAGTCAACAGTGGCTCGGAGGCCCGGCTTTAACCGGGCCTTTTCTTGTTGCCTCGACCCTTCAACGTCTTTTTTGTCCATAGCGTCCGCCCTGCCCGTACTTTGACGAATGCCGGCGGCGGCGTGTCAGACTGCGAAATAAGAGAAATCGGCAAATTCCAGAAAGGAGACCGAAATGAAATTCAAAGAAAAGCGTATCGGAGTCGACGACTTCCGCAGTATGCCGGATATCGTCGATCCGCTGCCGGTCGCGTACCTGCTCGGCATCAGCGACCGCTCTGTCTACCGCCTCTGCCAGAACGGGACGTTCAAAGCCGTGAAGTGCGGCAAGTTATGGCGAATCAACCGCGATAGCGTTCTCAAGTATATCGGCGCATCAAATTAACCAAAGGTTACGGGAAACCAACCAATACAAAGCCCTGGAGGATTATATGTTTGAATTCGATAAAGCCAACGGCGTCATTGAACGCGGCGAGCTGCTGTACTCCGTCCCGCATGACTCCGAAATCGTTCTTGATACCGGCGTTCCCGCCTACTCGGGCCCGGCACTTCTGAAGTTCAAATATCCGGTGAAGCATGCACCGAGCGCACTTATCGTTACTCAGACCGTTGCTGAGAAACTGAACGAAAAACGTGCGTCGATCGTAGTTGAAATCATTAGGCGTTGGAAGGACATCCCCAAGGCCGACCTCGCACGCATCATTTTGGGAGCGGGTGCTTATTCCGGCGGTTTCAGCCTCAGTCCCATTAAGAAAATCGAGGAATCAATTGACCTCGACAGTCTTGAACTCTCTAACAAACTTATCGCTTATATGCCATTACCAGCTGATAAGGCACCAGAGAACTATCCGATCACCTTCACAGTATCTTGCTAAAAACGGGGGCCATTTGGCCCCCGTTTGTTAAGGAGTCTAGATGACAAAAACTAAAACCGTCAGCGTGAAGCTCGACTCAAAGCTCTACACCGCCCTCAAGACGCGGGCCGAACTCAGCAACTCCAACATCAGCGACGAGATCCGCTCGCTCCTGCGCTCGGCGCTCGCCGCGGAGGGGCTCGACCTCTACGGCAACGAGGTCGCGGGCTTCATCCGCGGCGTCGTCGACGCCCGCATGGACGTCGCCGCACTCGACATCGAGCGCAAGCTCGACGCCGCCGAGGACCGCATCGCCGCGGTCCTCTCGCGCCCCATGACCGCCGCCATCATGGCCGGCCTCATGTCGGCAGACGTCCTCAAGGCCTCCTACGCCTCGCTCGACGACGTCCCCGTCGCGGACATCTGGAAGAACTACCTCGCGCAGGCCGGCGAGCTCAGCCGCGCGGGCCTCGGCAAGATCGACGAGGTGAAGCTCCACGCGCGCGAGCGCGCCGATGGCTAGCCCGCCCGTCATCGTCAACCACTCCGTCGTCCGCGCGGGAGCGTCCGCGAGGGCGACCGCCGCAGGCCTGGCGGCATACGCCGGCACCCGCCGCGGCGTCGTCATCGAGGTAAGCGAGGCGGACGGCAGGAGGCTCGGCGTGGACGGCCTGGCCGCCTACGCCGCGAACAGGACCGGCTCGACGGGCGGCCTCTGGGGCGCGGACGGCCCGGTCGCCGTGGCGGAGGCCAGGCGTGCCATCGCCCAAAACGGCGGTGCGGTGCTCACCACCGTCGTCACGGTCCCGAACGACATCGCCCCAGCTGCCGGCCTCGACCGCCTGGACGCCTGGCAGGCGCTGGTGCGCTCCGAGTGGCCGAGGCTCTTCTCCGAGATGACCGGTGTGCCCGAGAGCCGCGTGGAGTTCTACGCGGCGATGCATGTCAACGGCACGAGCCACCACGTCCACATCCTCACGGTCGACCACGCGGGCGAGTGGGACGCGCTGCTCCCCAAGCGGAAGATGGAGGCGGCGCGGCTCGAGATCTCCTCGAAGGCCATGGCGCCGCTGCTGCGGGAGGCCTACATCGAGCGCGACCTCGCGAGGGAGGCCGCGCTGGACGCCGTCTCCCGCATCGACCGGAACCGTTTCGATATCGAGCTGCCGCCGGACGGAAGAATTGAGGCCGCCCACCTCAGGCGGTTCCACCCGGAGACGTCCGCCGCGCTGAGGGAGGCCCTCGACCGGGCGGCCTCCGACTTCCCCGAGCTCGCCGGCGCACTGGACCGCTATAAGAAGGCCGTCGAGAGGTGCGCCGGCCTCAAGTGCCTGGCCGGGGAGGCACGGGACGCCTACGCCCGCAAGGCGGCCGCCGACCTCGGCCTCCGGTGCGAGAACGCGGCCCTGCGCGTCCTGGTGCCCGACAGGACGCCAACTCGTGAGGAAATGCCGATGCGACGCGCCGCGCCCGGAACCGGCCCGGCGACGGAGAGGCGGCGGGAGGCCGGCCTCGCCACCGAGGCCCGGGCCTGTATCCCGAAAAGGCGCCTTGAGGCAATCGGCCGAAAGGTCGCCCGCGGCCAGTCGATCGAACGCAACGACTTAAAGGGGTGCCCCACGGCGGAGCGGATCTTCCGGCAGGTGCCGTCGGCCGGCCCGGCCCTCGGACGCGCGGCCGCGATGACGGCCTTCATCGCAAGGGAGGCCACGCGGGACGCCGGTGGCCGCGACATGGGGGACGAGGCCGGAGAGAGGGTCCTGCGGCTCATCGCCTCGGCCCTGCGGATCCTGGCATCCGGCGGCACCGGGCCGTCGAGTGCCCCGACCGTGAAGATTGCGAACAGGATAGAAAGGACAATGAGAAGATGAAACCCA
>CABSYH010000017.1:0-15778 GCA_902481965.1 uncultured Collinsella sp. | reverse complement strand
ACCTTATACAGGTAGACGCCCAGGCCGATCGTCGCCATCTGCGCGTCATAGCCGCGGGCGCTGCTATACATGAGGCCGCAGCCTAGGGCGAGCGCTCCGCAGATCCAACGATTGAGCTGGTAGGAGGCGAAGGACGTCTTTTCGTCGATGTCCGAGACCTGGAAATTGCGCACGCCGTAGTTGCATGCGATCATGATAAGCGTGCCGGTGACAAAGGCGATGGAGAACTTGCCGGCTTCTTCGGCGCCCACGAGCTGTGTGGACACGATGGTGAGCAGCGGAAACGCCAAGCCCCACACGGCGGTGCCGAGAGCGTTCCAAAGGTAATCGCGGCGGGTGGCGTGCTCCTCGTATTCCGCTTCCTGCATGGAGAAGCCGCCGCCGTAGACGGCACCGAGCAGACGGTTCCACCAAGCGTTGACCATGCGGCGGACGGGGCCGGGCTTGCGATCGCGTTCGCGCCGGCGACGTGTGGCTTGGCTGCTATCGGGCCCGCCGGCGTTGCGCTGACTCAGCTCTTGGATGCGTGCGAGTTCCTCGGCAGTGTGCGAGGCAGGGAAGAGGCCGTTCTCGATGCGGCCGCCCTGGGCCTTCGCGGCGCCGTCTCTCGATGCAGCGGGGTTGGAGACGCCGTTGCGGCGGGCGATGGCGCGGCGAATGCTATCGAGGGGCGTGATGCTCAAAGCGGAGTCCTTTCTATTGCTGCGCTTTAGTATAGACGCGACGGTGTTCGTTCGTGTTTTTGAACGGATTGTTCAATAATTTCGGCGGGCGGCTGTAATTTGTCGGTAAACGTGCGGTATCCTGTTGAAGTTTTGTGACACCCCCGATGCCGCCCACGCGGTACCAAGGAGCTTCTACCTATGGACGTCGCCGCATTCTTACTGGCTCTTGTGCCGATTATTTGGCTGGTCGTGATGCTGCTGTGCTTTAAATGGCCAGCTTGGAAGGCCGCTATCGGATCGTTTGTCCTTTCGTGCTTGCTTGCCTTCGCATGGTGGCACCTGCCGGCAGCGCAGATCGCGACCGCCTCGCTCGAAGGTTTTTTGATGGCTCTGTGGCCCATCGTCCTGGTGATCATCGCCGCGGTGTTCACGTATAACCTTTGCGTTCGTACGGGCGCCATGGACGTGATCGGCAGCATGATCACCTCCATCAGCAGCGACCGCCGTCTGCTGGCGCTGCTCGTGGCTTGGTGCTTCGGTGGCTTTATGGAGGGCATGGCCGGCTTCGGTACCGCTGTCGCCATTCCCGCCGGCATGCTCGCGGGCCTGGGCTTTGAGGCCGTGCCTGCCGTGCTCATCTGCCTGCTGGCCAACGGCGTGCCCACGCCCTACGGCTCCATCGGCATCCCCACGGTGTCCGTTGCCGACCTGGTGGGTTTGGATTCCCTTCACCTAGCGACCGTTCAGCTGGTGCAGCTCGCACCGTTCTTTGTGGTGATGCCGCTATTTATTGTGCTGGTTGCGGGCCGTGTTGCCGATGACCAGGGCAATGCCGCGAGTGTGGGCGAGCGCCTGCACGGTGTTGCCGGCGTGGCGTTGCTCTCCGGCGTGTCGTTTGTCGGCGCGGCTCTGGTCGTTGCCATGTTTGTGGGCCCCGAGCTGGCCGTGGTCGTAGGATCCATCGTTTCGCTCGCGCTGACAGCTGCGCTTGCCATGCGTGCCGAGAAGTCGGGGCATCTGGACGCACGCTTTCACATGAATATCGAGGCGGGGGAGAAGCTCACCGTTAAGTCGGCGCTTTCGGCCTGGTCGTGCTTCATCCTGATCTTTGTGTTGCTGCTGGGCACGTCTAATCTGGTGCCCGCTGTACATGCTGCGCTCGCGCCGTTTGCGAGCCATGTGCAGGTGTATTGCGGTGAGAATCCCGGTATGCTTACGTTTTCGTGGATCAACACGCCAGGCGTCTGGATTTTCCTGGCGGCGTTTGTCGGCGGTGCCATTCAGGGCGCTTCGCCGCGCATGATGGGCGAGGTGCTGGCCGCGACTGTGAAGCAGATGACGCCGACGGTGATCACGATGCTTTCGGTACTGGGCTGCGCCAAGGTGATGGGCTATGCCGGCATGATTTCGTCGATCAGTGCGTTTTGCATTGCGGTCGCCGGCGGTCTCTACCCGATTCTGGCTCCGTGGATCGGCGCAGTCGGTGCGTTCGTGACCGGCTCGGGCACGTCCTCGGGCATGCTGTTTGGTCCCATTCAGAGCCAGGCCGCCACTGCGCTGGGTGTGAGCGACTACTGGATGGTCGCATTGAACGCCCTGGGCGTCGCCGCTGGTAAGATGATCTCGCCGCAGACCCTCGCCATTGGTCTTGCCGCCGTGCACGTGCGCGGTAAGGATGCCGAACTCCTGGGCGCGGTGCTGCCCTACGCTGCCGGCATGCTGGTCCTGATGAGCGCCATAGCCATGCTCGGCCAAGGCCTGCCGCTGTAGTCGGCACTTAGGGACGTTCCTTATGTGCCGGTACTTTGGGAACGTCCCCAATGGCTAGGCCGCTTGCCTGTGATTTTTGACCGTTGGGCGGGCGCTTCGCCGTTGCCGCAAAAACGTTTTTGCATATCGGGTACAACGGGCTTTACGTGAGTAAAGTGCGCGCCGCGTCCACGTGCCGCGTTTTTAAAGGAGGCCCCATGCCTGGTGTTACCCCTGCAGAAGTTCTGTCCAACTTTGGTATTACGCTGGTCGAAGATCCCGCCGAGAATCAGCCCCGCCTGTTGGTCGATCTACCCGCCGCGGAGCTCGTCGAGCACGCTATCCGCCGCGAAGAAGGCCGCATGGCCTCCAACGGCGCGCTGGTGATCGAGACGGGGGAACGCACTGGTCGTTCTCCCAACGATCGCTTTATCGTTGACACCCCCGATGTTCACGACAAGATTGCCTGGGGCGCCGTCAACCGCCCGCTTTCGATCGAGAGCTACGAGACCATCAAGGCCGGTATCGTCGACTACCTCAACGAGCGCGACGTGTTCGTCACGCGCGGCATGGCGGGCGCCGACCGCAACCACACGCGTCGCCTGCTCGTCGCCTGCGAGCGTGCCAGCCAGGCGCTCTTCATTAAGCAGATGCTCGCCCGTCCGCTCGCTCGTGAAATTGCGCGCACCGGTGAGCCGGACTTTTGCGTGCTCGCCGCTCCCGGCTACCAGTGCGACCCCGCCATCAAGGGCCTCAACTCCAGCGCCGCCGTGGTCATCAACTTCCAGGAGCGCGTGATTCTGGTTGCCGGCACCGGTTACTCCGGCGAAATCAAAAAGTCCATCTTCAGCGTTATGAACTACCTGCTGCCTGTCGAGGACGATGTGCTGCCTATGCACTGCTCGGCCAGCATGGATCCCGTCACGCACGAGACCGCTGTGTTCTTTGGCCTGTCGGGCACGGGCAAGACCACGCTTTCGGCCAACCCCACGCGCCTGCTGATCGGCGACGATGAGCACGGCTGGTCCGACATGGGCATCTTTAACGTCGAGGGCGGCTGCTACGCCAAGTGCGAGGGCCTGGACGCGTTCCACGAGCCCGAGATCTTCAATGCCGTTCGCTTTGGCGCCATCTGTGAAAACGTGGTGCTCGATGAGAACCGCAAGCCCAACTATGATGACGTCTCGATCACGCACAATACGCGCGTGGCCTATCCCGTCGAGCATATCCCCAACGCGTGGACCAAGGGCATGGGCACCATCCCGAGCGTCGTGCTGTTTTTGACCTGCGATGCCTTTGGCGTGCTGCCGCCCATCTCGCGCCTGACGGCCGATGCCGCCATGTATCACTTTGTGACGGGCTTTACGGCCAAGATCCCCGGCACTGAGGTCGGCGTCACCGAGCCCACGCCCACGTTCTCCTCGCTGTTTGGCGAGCCGTTTATGCCGCTCGATCCTATGGTCTATGCCAAGATGCTCGGCGAGCGTATCGCCGACGGTCGCACCCGCGTCTATCTGGTCAATACCGGATGGATTGGCGGCGGTTATGGCGTGGGACATCGTATCGAGCTTGCCTACACGCGCGCCCTGGTGGCCCGCGCCCTCGACGGTACCATCGAGGACAGCGAGTTCGTGCACGACGACATCTTTAACGTCGACATTCCCACGACGTGCCACGGCGTGCCCGATGGCATCCTGGTGCCGCGCCAATACTGGCAGAGCACCGCGCGCTATGACGAGGCCGCGCACAACCTGGCAGTGATGTTCGAGGAGAACTTCGAGAAGAAGTACTCGCACCTGCCCGAGTCCGTCAAAGCCGCCGGCCCGCACGCTCAAGTACACGCCGACGCCCGTCATCGCGGCCGCGGGTTGCTGGGACTTCGCCACTAGCTTCGCCGTGAGTCCATATCCACCACAAAGGGGACAGGCGCCTTTGTGGTGGTTTTGCTCGCGTGGATGACTCGGGTTACAATACGCCTGACATATCGTCCCCTTCTCCGGATGGGGACAGCGCAAGCGTTCTTGTGACGGCACCGTAGGACTTTGAAGGTGGCCGTTGTAAGGGCGCTTTTTGTTTAGGCGTCCTCACTCGGGCGCGCACAATGAAGGGAGAGCGTATGAAGAGCTTTATTGCCGAGGATTCATTCTGGGAGCTGTTTCCGCAGGCAGCGGTCGGTGTTGTGGTCGTGGAGGGCATGAAGCCCACGGCTCAGATTCCTCAAGAGGACGTGGATGCGATTGCGGCGTTGCTCGACCGCGCCAATATCGATGCGGAGCGTCATCTGACCAGCGACACTATCAGCGAGAACGCACCGGTCAAGGCATGGCGCGAGGCCTATCGTCTGTTCAAGACCAAGAAAGGCGCGCGCTGCTCGATCGAGAACTTGCTCAAACGCGTGCTCAAAGGCAAGCCGGTGGGCCACATTACGCCCGCGGTGGATATTTACAACACGGTGTCGCTGACCTACGCGCTGCCCGTGGGAGGCGAGGATCTGCATGCGATCGAGGGAGACCTTCGCTTGAAGGTGACCGACGGTGGCGATGCGTTCTTGCCGCTTGGCGAGGAGGCGGACGATCCGACGTTGCCCGGCGAGCTCGCCTACATCGACGATGCGGGCGCTGTGTGCCGCTGCTGGAACTGGCGCGACGGCGTTCGCACGGCGCTGTCCGATGATTCGGCCGATGCGTTCCTGGCGATTGAGTGCGTGGAGCCCGAGCGGATGGGGGAATGCCAGGCCGCGATCGATCGCCTCGCTGAGTTGCTCGAGCGTTATCTGGGAGCGACGGTTGTCGTTAAGACGCTTGTGACTCGCGACAATCCCTGCGTGGAGCTGTAGCGGCGCCTAGAACCTATTGATGCCCCAAACCACCACAAAGGTGCCTGTCCCCTTTGTGGTGGTTTTTATGTTGATGGGTTAACAAATGGGGTATTTGGGTACGGGTGTCGCCTTATGCGACTAAGATGTTTACCCGTAAGCATTATGCAAGCGAAAGGCGGTCGTCTCCCATGCAACAGAACGACGAGACACGTTTCGAGGACTTTGTCGGACTGATCAGCGGGCTCTACAAGGAGATCCAGCGCATTAAGACGTCTGAGGGCGCAAGGCTGGGTCTCAAGGGCTCCGACGTCATGTGCCTGTACTATCTTGAGCGCAGCAAGGACGGCCTGACTGGCGCCGACCTGGCTCGCATGGCAGGCGTGACCCGCGCCGCCGTCTCGCGTACGCTCGCGCATCTGGAGGAGGGTGGCTACGTCGAGGTCGATGATTCGGGCGATGTCGCCGTTAAGTACCGTGCTCCGGTGCGCCTGACCGCTCTGGGCGGCGAGAGCATGAGCGAGGCGGACCGCATCATTCGCGAGGTGCTCGATACCACCGGTAAGGCTATGGGTGTGGAGCAGCGCGAGCAGATGTATGCGTCGCTGCGCACGATTCTCAACACCCTGCGCGAGATGTAGAGCCGCGCTGGTACTTGCTTCTAATCAACAACTGCACAGTTCCTATTTGAGCGTGCGTGTCGCGCTGGGATCTTGCTGTCAAAATTCCCTGCGCGTGGTCCGCGCAAGAAAGGATTCGCTATGTCCGTCCGTATCATTACCGACTCCGCGAGCGATATGTCGCCTGCGGAGCATCCGGCACTATCCGTCCTGCCGCTATCCGTCACCTTTGGCACCGATGTGTACATGGATGGCGTCGACATCGATCACCAGCGCTTTTACGAGATGCTGGTCGAGCGCGACGAGCTGCCCAAGACCGGTCAGGTCAACCCGCACGCCTTTTCGCAGGCGATTGCCGAAGCACGTGAGGCCGGCGACGAAGCCGTGATTATTACCGTGGGCGCTAAGCTTTCGGGCACCAACCAAAGTGCCCGCACCGCACTTGCCGAGGCGCCGGGCGGCGATGTGTATGTGGTGGATAGCAATAACGTTACCCTGGGCGAGCGCGTGCTGGTTGAGTACGCGCTGCGTTTGGTGGACGAGGGCCAAGGCGCGGCTCAGATCGCGGCGGCTGTCGAGGCCGTGCGCGACCGTGTTGTCGTCATCGGCCTGCTCGAGACGCTTGAGTACCTCGTTCGCGGCGGTCGCCTGTCTGCTGCGGCTGGTGCTGTGGGTACGCTGCTCAACGTGAAGCCCGTGGTGGCAGCGGAGGACGGTCTGATCGTGCAGCTGGGCAAGGCACGCGGCTCCAAGAACGGCCGCAACCTGTTGAACCAGAAGGTTGAGCAGGCGGGCGGCGTCGACTTTTCTATGCCGCTGGCGCTCGGCTATACGGGTCTTTCGGATGCGGTGCTCAAGAAGTATATCGAGAACAGCGCGGCACTTTGGGCTGGCCACACCGAGGGCGAGTTGCCCGTTCACACCATCGGCGCCACCATCGGTACCCACGTAGGCCCTGGCGCCGTAGCCGTAGCCTTCTTCCAGCCCGCCAACTAACTGACCTGCCATAAACCACCACAAAGGTGCCTGTCCCCTTTGCGGTGGTTTATGCTTTTCAGGGTGGAAGGGAGCGAGCAATGGCGTCTGAGGGCTTTTTTGAACGGGTGTACGAGGTGGTCGAGCAGATCCCCGAGGGGATGGTCACCACGTATGGTCAGGTGGCGCTGCTTGCCGGTCGACCACGAAGTGCGCGGTATGTGGGGTATGCCCTGCATAGCAATCCGCGCCCCGGCGAGATTCCCTGTCACCGCGTGGTGTTTGCCGACGGGCGCATATGCGAGGGTTTTGCTTTTGGCGGTCCCGATGCTCAACGTGAGCTTTTGCTAGGGGAGGGTGTGGCGTTTAAGGACGACATGCACGTCGACCTGGCCGTCTGTCGTTGGCCTGCCGGACTCTAACAGCTCTGCCGTGGCCAGAACCACCACAAAGGTGCCTGTCCCCTTTGTGGTGGTTTTCTGTTGCAGGTTTACCGGGGCTAACTTATGGAGAAGCTATGGCGGCGAATATTGATGCTGCAAAGTAAACCACGGTGAACTATATTGTATTCAGCAACGGAGCAGGCAATAGGCGATGAAAAAGCCTGCCCTGTTGAGTTTGATTCGCATTCCTCCCCTCTGTGCGATTCAACGGTGTACTTCGGGAACGGGCCCGCCGGCAACTGACTGCCGGCGGGCCCGTTCCTGTTTATCGGGGGAGTGCAATGGGCGGAGCCGAAGCAGTCCGGCTCCGAAAAAGGCGGACGTCGTAGCGCCCGCCCTAAAGCAATCGAAAGCTCAAGCCAGCAGATCGGTCTAGTACACCATGCCCATGGCGTCCTGAACCTCTGCCAGGGTCTGATCGGCAATCTCGTTGGCGCGACGGTTGCCCTCGTGCAGGACGTCCTTCACATAGTCCAGATCGTTCTCGTAGCGCTGGCGACGCTCGCGGATCGGTGCGAAGTACTCGTTGACGGCCTCGGTCACGTACTTCTTGAGCTGGCCGGAGCCGCCCATGCCAATCTCCTCGGCAATCTCGACCTCGGAACGGCCGGTGCAGATGGCGGCCGTCGAAAGCAGGCCGGACACGCCGGGGCGGTTCTCGGGATCGAATGTGATCATGCGCTCGGAGTCGGTCTGGCTCTTCTTGATGCGTTTGGCCGTCTCCTCGGCGGTCATCGAAATATTGATGGCGTTGCCATAGCTCTTGCTCATCTTGCGACCGTCCAGGCCCGGCAGCAGCGGGGTCTCGGACAGCAGCGCATCGACCTCGGGGAACACCTTGCCGTAGCGGTTGTTAAAGCGGCGGGCGATGGTGCGGGTAAGCTCGATGTGCGGTAGCTGGTCGCGACCGACGGGCACCACGTTGCCTTTGCAGAACAGGATGTCGCAGGCCTGGTGCACCGGGTAGGTGAGCAGAAGGCCGGTGAGCTCGTGGCCCGAGGCCTCCATTTCGGCCTTGACCGTGGGGTTGCGCGCCAGCTCGGCCTCGGAGACCAGCGACAGGAAAGGCAGCATGAGCTGGTTGGCTGCGGGCACAGCGGAGTGCGCGTAGATCATGGTCTTGTCGGGGTCGATACCGCAGGCAAGGTAGTCCATGACCATGTTGTACACGTTGTCCTGGATATGCTCGGTGGTGTCGCGGTCGGTGATGACCTGGTAGTCGGCGATGAGTACGTTGGTCCTGGCGCCCATGTTCTGCAGCTCCACGCGGCCCTTGAGGGTGCCAAAGTAGTGACCCAGGTGCAGACGGCCGGTGGGGCGGTCGCCGGTAAGCATGGTGAACTTCTCGGGCGTCTTGGCCAGGCCCTCGCGAATGGCGTCGCTCTTTTGCAGCGCGACTTCGTAGCTGTTCTCGTTTGGCATGATTGCTCCTAACGTTCGTTCGCAGGTTTTGATGATAGCGTGTTTATTGAGAGGGGTGGGCGTGAGTGGGTGAGGGACTGCCAAGGGCCGGCTTTCAAGTCCGCCGCGGCGTTCGCGCGAACGGCTGCCAACGCCTTGGCACATCCTCGGCAGCTTGCCCTAGAGCTTGTGGTGGCGCTCTTCTTTGCGCTCCTCGGCTGCCTGCTCCTCCTGCTTAAAGGCGGGGTCGTCGGGGGCGACGAGCTCGTCCTCGTGCGTGCGCTTGTTGTAATGGTGGCGCAGCACGGGCTCAAACAGGTGCAGGTGCTTGGCGAAGGCCGCCGAGCCAATGGCGAGCACGGTAAAGATGAGCACGCGCATGGGCACCTCGACCTGGTTAATCGCGGCGGCGCCGGCCGAAAGCATGATGCACCAGGCATAGATGAGCAGCACGGCCTGTTTTTGGTTGTAGCCTTCTTGGATCAGGCGGTGGTGGATGTGGCCCTTGTCGGCCTGCCCGATGCTAATGTGGGCGCGCTTGCGGCGCACGATGGCGCTAAACGTGTCGATGATGGGCACGCCGGCAACGATGAGCGGGATGATAAGCGAGGTGAGCGCGGCGGTGCGGCTCACGTTGAGCAGCGAGATGGAGCCCAGCGCAAAGCCCAGAAGCAGCGACCCCGAGTCGCCCAAGAAGATGCTTGCGGGGTTGAAGTTGTAGCGCAAAAAGGCCAGACAGGCGCCAAAGAGCGCAATGGAGAGCGCGGCGGCGTCGATGCGGCCCGAGAGAACGGCCATCGAAAACATGGTGAACGAGGCGATGCCGCAGATGCCCGTGGCCAAGCCGTCGAGGCCGTCGATGAGGTTAATGATGTTGGTGAATGCCACCAGATAGATTACGGTGATGGGGTAGGCGAGCCATCCGAGCAGGATCTCGCCGGGGGCAAACGGGTTGACGATGACGCCGATTTTTAGGCCGCCGATACAGGCGATGAGCGCGGCGAGGACCTGTCCGGCCAGCTTTTGCTTGGGCTTGAGCTGGAAGACGTCGTCGATAGCGCCGGTCGCAAAGATGACGGTAAAGGAGAGCGCCAGCATGGGATAGCTAATGTGAAGGCGCGGGTGCGGCACCAAAACGGGCGGCCAACCCAGGTACCAGGTGCCTAGGATTTGCACAGTGCAGGCGACGACCAGGCCCAAAAACACCGCCGTTCCGCCCAAACGCGGGATGGGCTTGGTGTTGATGCGGCGCTTAGAAGGATAGTCGACGGCGTCGAGCTTGATTGCCAGGCGCCTGACCAGGGGTACCGTGAGGAAGGTCGTGATAAAGGCCGCCGCTGCCACGCATAGGTACGGTATGTAGCTCGGGGATGAAGCCATGAATCTAAAAGCCGCCAAGCGTCGAAGGAAAAGGTCAGAAGAACGCCATGCGCAAAGGGCATAGCCGAACCATAATACTCGACCAAGGGGGGTGCATGGAATTGCACGCAGCGATAATCACGCGCTTACCAGATATTGGGATGTTGTCGATGGCTTGTCGGGATGCCGGCGGGGATCCATATGGACTGTAATGGTGATTTTCGGCAAAAGAAAACCACCCCCCACGTTACGAAAATGAACCCACCTAAAACAGGTGGGTGCCCTCATCGACTGTTCCAGCGTCCTTAACAACGAAGGATACCTGTACTAGGTACGACTGTGTGGGCTCCCTAAATAAACGCGACGGTTCACCCAGTTGCTCCGCGGGGGGCGGAATACCTACATCATAAAGCGGCACTTTATCGATTCCAGTCTTGACATTACAAAAATCGTGTCGGACGATTACGGCGCCTTAGGGACGGAGCCGTCTACGCGGTCTGGCCCTTTACGTTTGAGCTGCTGAATCGTTGTTTTGGAGCATGTTTTTATGCCGACGTCGTTGACCGAACTTTTTTCGCCCGCCTGCCATTTGTGTCCGCGCCGTTGCGGTGCGGCGCGCGATGAGGGCGCGCGCGGCGTATGCGGTGCTAACGACACGCTCAAGGTGGCCCGCGCGGCGCTTCATATGTGGGAGGAGCCGCCTATCTCGGGCGAGGCCGGTTCGGGCACGATCTTCTTTAGCGGCTGCTCGCTCAAATGTATCTACTGCCAGAACCACGAGATCTCGACCGGCAATTTTGGCCTTGAGATTTCGCCCGAGCGCTTGGTCGAGATTATGTTGGAGCTGCAGGGCCAGGGTGCGAACAATATCAACCTGGTGACGGCTACACACTACGCGCACCTGCTGCCGGCTGCGATTGCCGCGGCACGGACGCGCGGGCTGGTCATCCCGATCGTCTACAACACGAGTGGTTACGAACGCGCGAGTGCCGTGGCGGCGCTGGGCGACCTGGTCGATGTGTGGCTTACCGACTTTAAATATGCCGATGCCGGGCTTGCGCAGTCGCTTTCTCATATTAAGGATTACCCGCGCGTGGCCGTGTCGGGTCTGGCCCAGATGTCGCGCGAGATCGATCGCCGTGGGGGAGAGCTGGTGGATGACGACGGGCTCATGAAGCGCGGCATCATCGTGCGCCACCTGGTGCTGCCGGGGCATGCGGATGACTCGTGCCGCGTGTTAGACCTGGTGTGGCAGACGGTGGGCGATGTGCCGATCTCGGTCATGAATCAGTACACGCCCAATGCGCTTATGCGCGAGCAAGGCGGCGACCTGGCACGCGCCGTGACGCGCGAGGAGTACGAGCAGGTGCTCGACCATGCCGACGACCTGGGCTTTACGACAATGTTCTGGCAAGAGGGCGGCGCGGCAGACGAGAGCTTCACCCCCGCCTTCGACACCACCGGCGTTCTTACCAGCGCAAAGTAGTGCGTTCGTCGATGATTTTTCTGGGACGGGGATAAAAATCATCGAGAGGATCGCCTGTTCGAAAAGTTGCCAAAATAGTCGCGCCCCAAAAAGACTGGTTATTGGGCGTTGACAGTTGGCGAGCCGTAGGTAAAATATCGACTTGTCCTGGGGACGTAGCTCAGTTGGGAGAGCGCTGCCGTCGCATGGCAGAGGCCGAGGGTTCGACTCCCTTCGTCTCCACCCTTGGATTTGATAAGCCGCTGACATTGTGTCGGCGGCTTTTTTTAAAAGAAAGGGCTATACCATGGCCGAGCTTGAGTCCCAACCATTGTCCGACGAGGAGCGCGCTGAGTTGGAAGAGCTCCGCGCTGAGAAGGCCCGCCGCGAGGCTCGGGAAGAGGCCCGTCGCGAGCGTGAGGAGCTGGCTGCCCTGCGCGCCGAGCGTGCGAAGGCCGAGGAGGTCGCCTCGAACGCCGCATCCGAGCGCAAGCCCGCGTCCGCACCCAAGCCCGCTGCTGCGAAGCCTGCACCTGCCGCGCCCAAACCTCAGCCTAAAAAGGCCGCTCGTCCCAAGTCCGTCGAGCCCAAGCCGAGCCGTGACGAGATGACCTTTGCCCAGCGCATGGTTACCTCCAAGGAACCTACGGGCGAGAACGAGATCCCTGGCATGGCGCCGGCTCAAAAAATCATCATCGTGCTCGCCCTCATCGCGTTTATCGTCTTTATGGTTTACACGATTACGGGCAGCATGGGCCTGCACTAACCTGTTCGCGCCGGGCTCCATGCCCGCACGTCCGCCTCGCCCAACCCTCAACCTCTGCACAACACATCCGAAAGGTCGCCCCATGGCTTTGACCGATATCTCTCATCCCACCGACATCGCAATGCTCACCGATCTGTACGAACTCACTATGGCCCAGGGCCTGTGGGAGAGCGGCAAGGCCAATGAGCAGGGTTGTTTTACCGCGTTTTACCGCGACCATCCCTTTGGCAGCGCCTATGCCGTCATGTGCGGCACCGCCGAGCTGCCCGAGCTAGTCGAGAACCTGCGCTTTACGCCCGAGGACATCGACTACCTCGCCTCGCTCCAGGCTCCGGCCGGCGGCGCGATGTTTAAGCCCGCATTCCTTGACTACCTGCGCAACTTCCGTGCGCACGTGAATATCGACGCCGTGCTCGAGGGCGAGCTCGTCTTTCCGCGCGAGCCCATGGTGCGCGTCACCGGCCCGGCGCTGGAGTGCCAGCTGCTCGAGACTGCGCTGCTCAACATCGTCGGCTTCCAGACGCTCGTCGCCACCAAGACGGCGCGCGTGGTGCTGGCCGCCGATGGTCGCCCCGTCGCCGAGTTTGGCCTTCGCCGTGCCCAGGGTCCCGATGGCGGCTTGGCTGTTGCGCGCGCAAGCTATGTGGCCGGCTGCTCGTCCACGTCTAACGTGCTTGCAGGGCGCCGTTACGGCATCCCCGTCTTTGGCACACACGCGCACAGCTGGGTGATGAGCTTCGATTCCGAGCTCGAGGCCTTCCGTGCGTTTGCCAAGTCGAGCCCTAAGAACTGCACGCTGCTTATCGACACGTACGACGTGCGCGAGGGCTGCGAACATGCCATTACGGTTGCCAAGGAGATGGAGGCGGTGGGCGAGCGCCTGTCGGCTATTCGCATCGACTCCGGCGACCTTGCCAAGCTCTCCAAGTATGTTCGCGGCCGTTTTGATGCCGAGGGCCTGCCCTATGTGGGTATCTCGGTGTCCAACGACCTGGACGAGTACACGATTCAGTCGCTGCTCGACCAGGGCGCGCCCATCGATAGCTTTGGCGTGGGTACCAAGCTCGCGACCTGCTACGACCAGCCGGCGCTGGGCGGCGTGTACAAGCTTTCCGCCCGCCGTGCGAGCGAGGCCGACCCGTGGACGCCGGTGGTCAAGCTCTCCGAGCAGCCCTATAAGCGCACGATCCCGGGCGTACAGCGCGTGCGCCGTTATTACGACGGCTTTGGCGGCCCGGTCTGCGACATGATCTACGACGAGGACCATCTGGCGGGGGAGGGCGCCGCGCGCGGCAATACCCTCGTGGCCGTGAATGATGCCGCCCTGGTGACCGACGTGTCCGAACTTGAGTATCGTGAGCTGTTGGTGCCGATCGTGCGCGACGGCAGTGCGGTGGCTCCGCGTGAGAGCATCCAGGACGCGCGCGAGCGCTGTGTTTGGGCGCTCGATCATCTGGATGCGGCTTTCAAGCGCTTCCTGTATCCGCAGACCTACGTGGTGGGTATGGAACAGGGCCTGGCCCAGGTGCGCGACGAGCTCGTGCGCAAGAATATGGCCGCGGCCTCGGCTTTCCCCTGGGCAAAATGATTCCTTGGGCGGTAGGGGCGAGTCACGCTCCCTTGGCCGCCAGCTCGGCCGTTCGCTGAACAGTTGATTGGTTTGACGTATGACGACTTCTTATAAAACGATGGTGGTAAAGATCGGTTCGTCCACGGTGGTGGGCGCCGATGGCAAGGTCAACCGCGCCTTTATCGGCGGACTTGCCGATCAAGCCGCAGCGCTGCGCAAGCTAGGCTGGCGTCTGGTCGTGGTGAGCTCGGGCGCTATTGCCTGTGGCTATCCCGTGTTGGGCTTCGACCGCAAGCCGGTCGGCGACCTTCCGAGCCTGCAGGCCTGCGCCTCGGCTGGTCAGTGCATCATCTCGTCGGCCTACGACGAGGAGTTCCATGCGCGCGACCTGCTCACCTCGCTCGTGCTGCTCACGCGTCACGACACGGCGCGTCGCACGTCCTACCTGCACGCGCGCGACGCCCTGCTGCGTCTGGTGGAGCTGGGCGTGGTGCCGGTCGTCAACGAGAACGACACCGTTACCGTCGACGAGATCAAGTTTGGCGACAACGACACACTGGCGGCGCTCGTGAGCTGCCTGGTATCTGCCGATCTGTGCGTGACGCTCTCGGACATCGATGGTCTCTATACTGCCAATCCGCATGAGGACCCCACGGCCGAGTTTGTTCCTGTCGTGCATAAGATCGATGCCAAGATTATTGCCTCGGCGGGCGATTCTTCCACATCGGTGGGCACGGGCGGCATGATTACCAAGATCCGCGCGAGTCGCATCCTGATGACGGCGGGCATTCAGAGCGTGATTTGCTCGGGCGAGGAGCCCGATGCGCTCGTGCGCCTCGCCCGCGGCGAGAGCGTGGGCACGCTGTTCGATCCGCCGGCGGAGCGTCTGGACATCGCGCCCCGCAAGCTGTGGATCGCGCTGGGCGACAAGGCACATGGGTCGGTGACGGTCGATGATGGTGCTGCGAAGGCGCTGGTTAGCTGTGGCTCTTCCTTGCTTGCGGTGGGTATTCGCGAGGTCGATGGCCAGTTTGCCGAGGGCGATGTGCTCGATGTGTGCGATCCGAGCGGTATGGTCGTCGCCCGCGGTATCGCCGAGGCCGATTCGGACGTGCTGGAACTTGCTGCCGGTCGCCGCCAGGACCAGATCGCCAGCAACCGCCTGCTCGCTAACCTGGCCGAGAAGCCGGCGATACACAGGGATAACTTGATCGTATTTGCATAAAGAAAGACAGCACTGCGGATCGTTTCCCGCAGCGCTGTCTTTCTCGTGCCGGCACTTGGGGACGTTCCTTTTGTGCCGGCAGGTGGGGACACTCCTTTGTTAGAAGATCCGGCGCAGGTCTCCGCGGTTGAGTGCTTCGTCGAAGAGGTGCTTGAACACCACGCCGCCGTGCAGGCCGTCGTGCTCGAACTCGTTGGTCACCCAGGCATGCGAGTTGCCCACGCGGCTGAGCGTATCGAGCTGCAGGCCCGAATCCACGTACATGTCGTCGAAATACACCGCGGCCTGGAGCGGAACTTCGTTGCAGGCCAGGCGCTGCGGGTCGTAGATCTTGTCCCAGCTGGTGTCTTCCATCAGCAGGTCCATGGCGGGCTTAAACGGCTTAAGCTCGGGCATCTGCTCAAACATCCACGGGAACATGGCCTCGCCGGTAAACATGAGCGGGCGTGCGAGCGTGTCGAACTCGGCGCGGTGCGCCTTCTCTTCAGCCGCGGCCCAGCCAATGGGCATAGTGTCGCCGTCGGCGTATATGAACTCCTGCAGCGTCCAGTACAGCGGATTCGTGCGCGTGTTGGTGCGCTCGAAGGCGCGCATCAAAAAGCTGTCGGATACCGAGGAGCCGCAGGTCAGCGTGCCGTCGCCGTCAACAAAAGCGTGATCGATAATCCAATGCATGCGCTCAAAGCTCGGCTTCATGCCAAAGTCGCTGCCCATGAGCTGTAGAC
>CABSYH010000016.1:0-16896 GCA_902481965.1 uncultured Collinsella sp. | reverse complement strand
AGATTCCTCTACGTCTCGTGGGCTCGGAGATGTGTATAAGAGACAGAATAGATATCGTAGCTGCGCTCGCCGCGCGGCGTCTGCTCGATAACGTATGGCACGAGGGCGGAATCGAACTTAGCGATCATACGCATCTCCATTTCTCTCTTGCGGACCAAATTGGTTCTAGATAAACGTACGGTGCCCGCATGCTATGCATTGGCTGGCACCGTACGAAGCAACCGGATAACCGGTGTATAACTTTACCCCATCACGGGCGCACCCAAGCGCTCGCGGGCAAGGTGGCGAGAATTACTCGGCGTCCTTGGCGGTCTCGTCGACCTCGGTCACCTTGGCGTTCTCGACCAGGTGGTCGACGGCCTTGGAGCGACGGATGGACTCACGGACGGCAGGCATGCGGCCGTCGGCGATGAACTCAGCCTTAGAAGCCTCGACGTCCTTGACGCCGGCCTTCTCGAACTCGGCGTTGATGTCGTCCTCGGTGACCTCGATCTTGAGCTCGCGGGCGAGGGCGTCGAGAGCCAGGGACTCGCGGGCAACGTCGTTGGCCTGCTTGTGCAGGTCGCCGATGAACTGCTCCATGGTCAGGCCGGAAGCGGGCAGCCAGGTGTCCAGCGTCATGCCGCGGGCAGCGAGGTTGGACAGGAAGTTCTGGCCAAGCTCCTCAAATACGGACTGCTCGTAGTCGGCGTCCATCTCCTCGAGCTGCAGGCGCTCGGCGAGAGCGGAGACGCAACGGTTCTCCTTCTCGGCCGGGAGGCGGGAAGCCTTGTCCTGCTCGATCTCGATCTTGATGGCGTCGCGCATGGCGTCGATGCTGTCGAAGCCAAAGTCGGACTTGACGAGCTCGTCGGTGAGCTCGGGGGTGTTGCGGACCTTGATGCCCTTGACGGTGACCTCGACGGTGTGGGTCTCGGCCTCCTCGCCCTCCTCGACCTCGTCGGTCCAGGTGACGGTCTTGACGTCGTCAACGTTGGCACCGATCAGGGCCTCGTTGAACTCCTTGGGGTTGCTGTCGCTACCGGCGATGAGCATGCGGCCCTCGGCGGCAAAGTTATCGGCGTTCTCGACGGCCTTGAGGTCGACGGTCACATAGTCGTCAGCCTCGACGGCGCGACCCTCGACGTCCTCGAAGGTGGCACGGTAGTTGAGGAGCATCTCGACCTGGTTGTTGATCTCGGACTCGGTGACCTCCGCAGGGGGCATCTCGATCTCGACGGCGTCGAAGGAGGAGAGCTCGGCAGCAGGACGCAGGGAGAACTCGACAGTGTAGGTGTAGTCCTCGTGATCCTTGGCGAGATCGAGCTCCTTGTAGTCACCGTTCTTGGTGGGGACGATGTCCAGCTCGTTGAGGACGGCGGGCTCGTTGGCGGCGATCAGGTCGTTGGTGGCCTGAGCGAGGGTAGCCTCGGCGCCAAGAGCGGAGTCAATGACCGGACGGGGAGCCTTGCCGGCACGGAAGCCCGGGAAGCGGTACTTCTTGGCGGTGTCCTTGTAGGCCTTCTTGATCGCGGCGTCGACGTCGGCGGCCGGGATGGTGACCGTAGCGGTGAGCTTGGCGTCCTTGACGTCAGAAGCGGTGATGTTCAACACGTTCCTCCTCATACTGCCCAGCTTATCTGAGGTGCTGGTACCTTTATGCAACAAAGTGTCGCGACGGCCGAGACCGACGCTGGTGCGTTGGTGCGGGCGAAAGGACTCGAACCTTCACGGGAATCCCACCAGAACCTAAATCTGGCGCGTCTACCAATTCCGCCACGCCCGCATGAGCGCACAGACTAGGAATGATAGCAGATACGAACGACAAGCGCACGCACACCTTTTACAAGCTCACGACCTCACCACGAGTGCAAAAGGCGGGACGAGTTGCCCCGCCCCGCCAATTACGACTTGTTCGCTGACCTGTTACTCCCCCAGCAGGGCCTTCTCGGGCGTGATCGGCAGCGAGCGAACCTGGTGGCCGGTGGCGTGTGCCACGGCCGAGGCCACGGCGGCGAGCGGCGTGTTGATGACGACCTCGCCGATCGACTTGGCGCCAAACGGGCCCGTCGGCTCGTAGCTCGGCTCAAAGGCCACGCGAATACTGCCGATATCCAGGCGCGTGGGCAGCTTGTAGCTCATAAAGTTGCCGGTGCGCAGGCGGCCGCGCTCATCATGCTCGACGATTTCGTAGAGCGCGTGGCCGATACCCTGGGCAATGCCGCCCTCGGCCTGGACGCGCGCGAGCGCCTCGTTGATCACGGTGCCGCAGTCCACAGCCGCCGCGTAGTCCACCACAGTCACCTTGCCGGTGGCCTTGTCGACCTCGACCTCGGCAATGCCGGCCATAAACGGCGGGGGCGAAACGGGCAGGCAGGCAGAGGCATGCGAGGTGAGCGCGTCGCCGCCTGCGATGTTCTTGACGCACAGGTTGGCAAAGTCGCGCAGCGTAAGGTAGCGGTTCTGCTCACGCGCGGCACGCTCGTCGGACAGGCGCACGTACTGACCATCAAAGACCACGTCGGCGGCGTCCACGTCCCACATCTGGGCGGCCTTGGCGCAGATCTTCTCACGCAGCTCGGTCGCGGCGTTCTTGGCGGCAAGGCCCGTCACGTACGTACCCGAGCTCGCGTACGAGCCGGCATCGAACGGCGACACGTCGGTGTCCACGCCGCGTACCACGATCATTGAACTCTCCACGCCCAGCTCCTCGGCGGCAATCTGCGCCAGGATCGTGTCGACGCCCATGCCGTTATCGGTGGCGCCGGTGCCAATGGTAATGAAGCCGTCCTCTTCAAGGCGCATGTCGATGCCGGCGATATCCACGTTGGAGATGCCCGAGCCCTGCATGGTAAGCGCGCAGCCCAGGGCGCGCACGCGGTCGCCCAGGTCCACGGCCAGCGGCTTGTCGCGCCAGCCGATCATGTCCATCGCGCGCAGCAGGCAGCGGTCGAGCGCGCAGGCGTTGAGCTTCTCGTTGTAGTACTGCGGCATGATCTCGCCCTCGCGCACGATGTTCTTAAGGCGCAGGTCGGCGGGGTCCATGTGCAGCATGTCGGCGAGCTCGTTGACGGCGCTCTCCACGGCAAACTGGCCCTGGGTGGCACCGTAGCCGCGATATGCGCCGCCGCGGTTGGTGTTGGTGTAGACGGCGTCCCACCTAAAGCGGCTCGCCTTCACGTGGTTGTAGATGGGCAGGCTCTTGTGGCCCGAGAGGCCGATCGTCGTGGTGGCGTGCTCGCCGTACGCGCCGGCGTTGGACAGCGTGTGCAGATCGATGGCCGTGATGGTGCCGTCGTTCATGGCGCCCAGCTTAACGGTCATCTGCATCTGGTGGCGCGAGTTGCCCGCGGTGATGGTCTCCTCACGGGTGTAGCAACAGTAGCTCGGGCGGCCGGTCTGCTGGGTGACGAATGCCACGAAGATCTCGCAGCAGCCCGTCTGCTTGGAGCCAAAACCGCCACCGATGCGCGGCTTAATGACCTGCACCTGCGACTGCGGAATGTCGAGCGACTGCGCGACCATGCGGCGCACGTGGAAGGGCACCTGCGTAGAGGTGGTCACCGAGATGCGGCCGAAGGCGTCGGTCGTCGCGAAGGCGCGGAAGGTCTCCATAGGCGCGGTCTGCGTGGCCTGGCTGGTGTAGGTGCGCTCAAAGACAATGTCGCTCTGAGCGAATGCCTCGTCCAAGTCGCCAAAGTCGCTGGTACCGCTGCACACCAGGTTGCGGGACACGTCGCCGCCCTGCGGGAACATAAAGGTCACGTCGCCCTCGGGGTGGACCACGATGTCGTTATCGAGCGCCTGGGTAAAGTCGAGCAGCGGCTCGAGCACCTCGTAGTCGACCTTGATGAGCTTGAGTGCCTTGTCGGCAGCCTCTTCGGTCTCGGCAGCGACGATTGCCACCTCTTCGTTTTGGTAACGGACGAGGTTCTCGAGAATCAGACGGTCGTAAGGCGAAGGCTGCGGATAGCTCTGGCCGGCGATGGTAAAGCGGCGCTTGGGCACGTCCTCGTAGGTGTAGACGCCCACGACGCCGGGCACCTTCAGGGCGCGCGACGTATCGATGGAGCGGATCTTGGCGCGGGCATAGGGACTGCGCTTGAGTTTGACGATGAGCGCACCGGCGGGCACCATATCGCCGGTGTAGACGGGACGGCCCTCGAGCAGAGCCTTCGAGTCCTTCTTGGGTTGCTTGTGGGTAATCTGCTTGTAAGTGACGCCGTCGCAGCTGGTGTCGTTGACCGGCAGCTCGGGCATCTCGAAGCCCACCTGCACGCCGGACTCGTTGAGGAAGCGCACGATGGCGCGCAGCTGACTCTCGTAGCCGCTACAACGGCAGAGGTTGCCGGCCAGCTGGCGCGACAGCTCCTCGCGCGTGGCGACGAGGCTCGGGTCCTCCTTGGCGGCACGGGCAAGCGCCAGTACGTTCATGATAAGGCCGGGGGCGCAAAAACCGCACTGTTCGGCGCCTTCGGCAGCCATTGCGCGGGTCAGTGCCTCAGACTCGGCCTTGAGACCCTCGAGTGTGGTGATGGAGCGGCCCTCAACACGGGCGGCGGGAACCGAGCAGCTCAGCACCGGGTCGTCGTCGAGCCACACCGTGCACAGGCCGCAGTTGGTGGTCTCACAGGCGCAGCGCACCGACGCACAGCCCTGCTCGCGCAACAGTGCAAAGAGCATGGTGTCGGGGGCAATCTGAACCTTGACCTTACGGCCGTTGAGCGTAAAGGAAAGATCGATGAGTTTGGCAGCCATTAGCGCACCTCGCTAGAATCGACGCCGGGCACGCGGCGGCAGGAATACTCGTCCGTGGCAAACTTAGGCACTTGCACGGTCTCGAGCTCGCGGGCAAGCGCGGCCGAAAGCTCGATGCCGGCGGCGCGACGCACAGCCTGAATCGCCAGCGGGGCCGAGATGCGGCGGCGGTAGTCGGCCGAGCCCCACAGGTTGGTGCCATAGCTCAGCGCGCGTACGGACGCGGCCAGGGCACGCAGCTCGTCCTCGGAAGGCCGCTCGTTCACCAGGCCGCATGCCTCGCCCTGCAGCAGGGTCGCGCGCAGCGGGCGGGCACCCACGGTGACGTGCCAGCTGTTGTCCCACCAGGCAGCGGTGACGTTTAAGGAGGGGAAGTCGGTCGCGGCCTTGCGCACGGTCTCATAGCTTGCGCGGTAATCGTGCTTAACGACCACCACGTGCTCGATCACGTCACGCACGTAGCCCATGTCGACAAACTCGGCGAGCGGCACGCGGCCGGCGCCTGTCAGCTCAACATAGGAATCGAGCGCGAGGAAGGCGGAAAGCACGTCCGAGAAGCCAAAGCGGCCGTAAATGCTGCCGCCCACCGTGGCGGTATTGCGCAGCTGCACGCCCACGATATCGTGGACGGCAAACTCAAAGACGTTGTTAACAAGCGCGTTGAGCTCGGCATGGCGCTCGAGCTGGCGCAGGGTGCACATGGCACCGATGCGAAACTCGGTCTCGGTCTCCTCGATCTGATCGAGCCCGCAGGCCGAAAGGTCAATCGCCGTCGCCACGCGACGCGAACCCAGGCGCATCCAGATGCCACCGCCCACAATCTTGTTATTACGGTTCTTCTGCAAGAGCTCATAGGCTTCGGCCGCGTTTCCAACACGGACGTAGGTACCGAACTTGAGCACGTTCTCCCCCATCTCTTCACTTGTCCAGTACGTTTAAGTGTACCAAACGAGGGACCGCACACCGTTTTAGGACAAAATCCACCCACCCATACATAACTTGCGGTGATATACGGACTGATTAGCCGTTCTGGTGCGCTAAACAGTCCGTATATCACCGCAAGTTATGAGGAGTCCTCCGGGATAGAAAAGGCTCCCAGCCGGATAGCCGGGAGCCTCATCACATGCTATGTCGAGCGAAAATTTAGCAGACACCCTGGGCGAGCATGGCGTCGGCGACCTTCAGGAAGCCAGCGATGTTGGCGCCCATAACGAAGTTGCCCTCCTGGCCATACTCCTTGGCGGTGTCGTCCACGTTGTGGAACATGCCGCGCATGAGCTGCTCGAGCTTGCCGTCGACCTCCTCGAAGGTCCAGGACAGGTGCTCGGCATTCTGGCTCATCTCCAGGCCGGACACGAGCACGCCACCGGCGTTGGCAGCCTTACCGGGCATAAAGGCGACGCCGTTCTCCTGGAAGTAGGTCGTGGCCTCGATGGTCGTGGGCATGTTCGCGCCCTCGCCGACCACCTTGCAGCCGTTGGCGACGAGCGCCTGGGCGTCCTCGAGCAGCAGCGTATTCTCGCGAGCGCAGGGCAGCGCGATGTCGCAGGGCAGCTGCCACACGCCGCGGCCGTCACCCTCGTGCCACACGGCGTTGGGCTTCTCGTCAACGTACATAGCAAGCGTGACGCCCTTGTCGTGGCCGGAGCGCTTCTTGTTGTAGACGTGCTCGAGCACGGTGTAGTCGATGCCGTCGGGATCCTCGACCCAGCCGTGGGTATCGGAGCAGGCGAGCACCTTGCCGCCGAGCTGAGTGACCTTCTGGACCGCGTAGATAGCGACGTTGCCGGAGCCGTGAACGACGACGTTCTTGCCCTCGAAGGAGTCGCCGCGGCTCTTAAGGTACTCGTCCACAAAGTAGGCCAGACCGTAACCGGTGGCCTCGGTACGGGCGAGCGAGCCGCCAAAGGAGAGGCCCTTGCCGGTAAGAACGCCGGTCCACTCGTTGGTCAGGCGCTTGTACTGACCGAACAGGTAGGCAACCTCGCGGCCGCCAACGCCCAGGTCGCCGGCGGGAACGTCGGTGTTGGGGCCAATGTGGCGATAGAGCTCGGTCATGAAGGACTGGCAGAAGTGCATGATCTCGTTGTTGGACTTGCCCTTGGGGTCAAAGTCGGAGCCGCCCTTGCCGCCGCCCATGGGAAGGGTGGTCAGGCTGTTCTTGAGGATCTGCTCCAGACCCAGGAACTTGAGCATACCCAGGGTGACCGTCGGGTTAAAGCGCAGGCCGCCCTTGTAGGGTCCAATGGCAGAGTTGAACTCGACGCGGTAACCGCGGTTGACCTGAACCTTGCCCTGGTCGTCGACCCAGGGAACACGGAACATGACGATGCGCTCGGGCTCGACGAGGCGCTCAAGCAGGGCGGCCTCCTCGTACTCGGGATGGGCGTCGAGCGCCGGCTGGATGGTGCCGAGAATCTCGGTCGCGGCCTGGATGAACTCAGGCTGCTCGGGATAGCGGGCCTTGAGCTCGTCGAGAACTTTCTGCGTGTAGCTCATGCTTCCTCCAATTGATGGAAAAGAAAAGTGTCGTTCGAGGCGCCCCATGCGCCGCGAGCTTTATCGAGTATGGATAATATCGCACTGTTGCAGCAAAGTTTCGCATAAGCCGACGAGCAGATGTTTCGTTTTGATTACGATGCAGGTAGAGGCGTTTTTGAGCACCCAACGCGCAAATCGCGTGTTTCGAAGCTGTTTCGTCCACATGTTCCAAACCACCACATTGGGCGCCTTTGTGGTGGTGTGGTGGTTAGAGGACGAGCTGATGGTAGTCGGCGGGGGTTATGCGGCCCTCGGTGGCAGCGCGGAAGGCAGAGAGCGCATCGCCCGAGAACGGCATGGCCCAGCACAGCCCGCAACCTGCGGTAATGGAGCCGGGCAAAGGCATAACGCGCCCGGGCACGCCGGCGGCAAGGCACAGCTGCTCGCATTCCATCACATCGAAGGTGCTGTCAAACGACACGATAATCTTGCGCTCGGGGTCGAGGGCATCACCGGACGGACCTTCGCGGTGTGCCTCACGATACGCCGCGGCGGCCGCTTCCTCTTCCGCAGTATGTCCACAGCCACCGCAGCCGCAGGTACAGGGCTCGGAACCATCGCAAGTGCAAGGCTCTCCCGTGTCGGGACAAATATCGTGAGACATGGCAACTCCAATCGTCTAGGCGAGTAACTCGGCCGCCGCAAACTCCTCGGGCGTATTGACGTTTTCGAAGCAGAGCGTCGAGCCCGCGGCCTTAACGATCTGCGGTTCATCCATATAACCAGCCTGAACGCAATTGATCAGGCAGCGAATGCGCTGGCGGTCGCAGGCGAGCAGCTCATGGGCAACCGGCGCACACGCGTCACGGCGCCAGACGGCGCAAAGCGGCTCAATCCCCCGCTCCTCGCACGGCACGCACACGTCGAGCGCCTCGGCCTCAACACGATCGGCAAGCGCGCCGATAAGTTCCGGCGAGACAAACGGCATATCGCAGGCGACGATCGCCACGAGCGGCAATCGGGCCGCGGCCAACGAGCTCGCGATGCCGCGCATGGCGCCCGCCGACCCTTCAAGGTCCGCCACCACACGCGGCACCAAGCCGCCAAACGCGCACTCCTCAAGGTAGGCAAGCTCGCTGGGACGCGAAGTCGTCACGACTAACTCGCCGGCAACTGGCGCCAGCCGACCCAGCACGCGCTCGATGAGCGGCTCGCCGCAAAACGCCATGCGCGCCTTATCGCAGCCCATGCGCGAGGACAGCCCGCCCGCCTGGACGACACAAGAAAGATCGGCCCGTCTTACGGTAGTCATACGGCAAAACACCTCCATCGGCACGTTCGAAACCCGACACACGAAGCCAAATACCGCCGCCGAAATAACGGCGCTACGAAAAGCTCGTACAAAAACAAAACAGCGCCTTTGCGGCACGCAGCAAGACCGCGAGCACAAAAGCGCTGGTAGCGTATGGCGGGAACGTATGTGAATCGAACACATCCAAGACGTTTTGCACGCCTCGCAACGGTTTTGAGGACCGCGGAGCCCACCGGAGCCCATCCGTTCCCAAGTGCGGCGGTATTTTACCAAACCGAGCAGCCAATCTAGCGCAGGGAGCGCAGGCCGCCAGAATCCTTGTCGAGCACCGTAAAGCGCACGGCATCTAGGTGCTCCAAGATGCTGATGGCGCGTTTGCGCGAGACACCCAGGGCCTCGCGCAGCACGCTCGTGGTGGCTGCGCCGCCGGCTGCCTCAATGGCAGAGGCGACGAGCTCACGCGCATGGGCCTCGGCGGTAGCAGACAGGGCAACGTCGCGCTCGACCTTAACGATCGAGCGATTGAGCGAAAGCTCGCGCAGGGCACGCGTCATGGTGTCGCGACCGAGCTGCAGCTGTTCGCCCACCTCGGGAAGCGCCGGTGCATCCAGGCCAGCCTCGTCAAGCAGCGCGACGATACGTTCGCAGGCCTCGCGCACCACACGCGCCGCGGCAGCAGCGGAGTGCGGGTCGAATACCTCGGCACCCTCAGCGGCACACACGCCACGCGAGCAGCCCTCGGCAATCAGAGCAGAGGCAACGCCCTCATCAGCGGCAGGCCACGCAGCATGGGCAACGGCGCCGGGCGTAAAGCCCGTCTCCTTGGGCGCCGCCGCGTGCATGGCAGTCAGGGTCGCCGTCAGCACGTCCATGGCGGCATCGAGCACGGCAGCATTCGCATACAGCGTACCGTCCGAGCCCGCAAGCTCGCGCACAACACCTCGCGCCACCAACTCGTTCAGCGCGGCATCGGCCTCACCGGAAACAAGATCGAGCGCCGCGGCAACGTCGGCGACCGCGACTGGCAACGTCTGCAGCGCTAGCCACGCGTCCACACCAGCGACGGCATCGCCGGTCTCAAGCGCTGCAAGCAGCGTGCACTCCCCCGCCGAGAGCTCGCGCGAGCGACGGCAGCGCGAAAGCAGCACACGCCCGCCGCCAATAAGCATCACGGGCGAATAGGACAGCACCACAGCATGGTCCCCGGCACGCAGCGGCAGCGAGTTTTCCAAGCGCACCTGAACAATACGGGTCTCGCCCACCGCCATGGGGGCCTCGCCCTCCATGAACATGATACGACCGACAACCTCGGCTGTACCCGCCATCACGTGCACACGCGCACCCGACTCGAGCACACGCGGCTTGGCCCCCTCGCGACCCAAGTAAGTGAACGTCATCATAAAGCGCAACGTCTGACCAAAGCGGTCCGCCACGCCCAGCATCTCGCCACGGTCAAGCGCCGCGACACCGTCACCAACCAGGTTGAGCGCCACGCGTTGCCCAGGCAGCGCGCGCGGCGTATCGCCATGCACCTGAATCCCGCGGACACGGCAGACCGTACGCGACGGCAAAGCCATCAGCTCGTCGCCCACCGCAACCGGCGCATCGTGCAACGTTCCCGTCACCACGGTACCGGCGCCCTTGATCGTAAAGCAGCGGTCAATCGGCAGGCGCGGCGCGGCATCACTCCGCTCGACACGGTCGCGGCAGGCATCCCAGCAGGCACTTACCTGCTCGTCGAGCACCGCAAGCAGCCCGTCGATCCCCTCGCCCGTCTTAGACGACACGGGCACAATCGGCGCGCCTGCAAACACGGTACCCGACAAAAAGTCATCGACATCGAGCTCGGCAAGCTCGGTCATCTCGGCATCGGCCAGGTCGCACATGGTCAGCGCGACCACCATATGCGTTACACCCAGCAACTCCAGCACATGCACGTGCTCGCGCGTCTGCGGCATCACGCCCTCCACGGCAGAGACCACCAGCACGGCAACGTCGATGCCCGTCGCACCCTGCACCATGGCGCGCAGATAATGGGCATGCCCCGGCACGTCGACCAGGCCGACGATCTTGCCGCTCGGCAGCGCCAGCTCGCCAAAGCCCAGCTCCACGGTCATACCGCGACGGCGCTCGACCTCAAGGCGATCGGGATTCTTGCCGGTCAGCGCCTCGATCAGCGCCGACTTACCGTGGTCGACGTGGCCCGCCGTGCCAACGATAACGGGACACTCCACCAGCGCCTGAACCTCACTCATCGAGCAATCGCCTTCTCAACGCATGCGGCAAGCGTCGATGCCGCCGTCTCGATATCGCGGTCGCCCACAAGCGTACGGACGTCAAACAAAATGCGATCGTGCGAAGTTCGCGTGACGACCGGCGTGTCGAAGTCCTGGACAAGCGAGCGCTTGAGCGCGTCGACGGACAGGCGCCCGTCGACCGGGCAGACGGCCACGCACATCGTGGGCAGCTCGACGGTAGGCAGCGAACCACCACCGGGAGTCGACGACTCCTCGACGATCTCCACCTGAACGGCGCACGGGCAGCCAGCCTTATCGAGCCCGGCGGCCATGCGATCGCGGAGCTTGCGGGCACGACGCTCCAGATGAGCCTGCGGAAGCGTGAGCATGTTGAGCACCGGCACCTCACGATGGGCCACATCCGCCCCGTCCATGTAAATGCGCAGTGTAGCCTCGAGCGCCGCCAGTGCAAGCTTGCCCGGGCGCAGGGCACGCATAAGCGGATGCGACCCGCAGGCCTGGACCAGATCGCGACGGCCCATGATAATGCCCGCCTGTGCGGCACCGAGCAGTTTATCACCCGAGCACGACACGATATCGAGCCCCGCCGAAACCGAAGCCGGCGTGGTTTCTTCGCCGCCGCGCACCAAGATGTCGTCGGGCAACAGCGCGCCCGACCCCTGGTCCTCGTAGAACAGCAGGCCATGCTTGTGGGCCAGAGCAGCAAGCTCCCGAGAGCCTACCTCCTCGTGAAAGCCCTCGATGCGATAGTTGGAAGGATGGACCTTGAGGATCATGGCCGTATCGGGTGTGATGGCTTGCTCATAATCTGCCAGGTGCGTGCGGTTGGTGGCGCCGACCTCGACGAGTTTGGCGCCCGAAGCCGCCATGACATCGGGGATGCGGAAGCTGCCGCCAATCTCGACAAGCTCGCCGCGGCTGACGATGACCTCTTTACCCGCGGCATGGGTGGCAAGCACCAGCAGCACCGCGGCGGCATTGTTGTTGACCACGAGCGCGTCCTCGGCACCGGTGAGTGAGCGGATCAGCTGCGCGGCGTGCTCCTTGCGCGACCCGCGCGAACAGGTGTCGACGCTGTACTCGAGCGTGCTATACCCGCGCGCGACCTCGGCCACGGCTTTGGCAGCTGATTCCGCGAGCGGGGCGCGACCCAAGTTGGTATGGATAACCACACCCGTGGCGTTGACGGCGGGACGCAGGCTCGGCAGCGCGGAGCGATGCGCACGCCACTCGATGGCCGAGGCCAGCTCGCGCTTGGAACGCGGGGCGGCGCCGGCACGAATCGCGGCGCGCTCCTCATCGAGCTCGGCCGTGACGGCGGCATGCACCACCGCGTCGCAGGTCTCCCCCGCCGCCTTCACAACCGGCCACTCTGCGAGCAGCTCGTTGACGGAAGGAATGGCGCGCAGGCGGGCGCGTACCTCATCGGACATGTTCTGGCTATCGCTCATGTGCGACCTTTCAAAACCAAAGGTGAATCAATCGTTCGAACGTCAAACTATCAGCCAATTCGATCGGCTGAGTCAATCAATCGCTATTATCCTCGCGTGCCGCGATCTTTTCCACGCGAACGGCGTTTTCCTGGGTGAGCGCAGCGCCCGTCAACGGGTCCCAACGCAACGGCGTATGGTCGAGCGGGCCCACGCCCAAGGCTTGAGCGCCGCCGGCATCGGCGCCAAACGAACGCCCACCGGGGGCGGCCGACGTAAAGATGCACGCCGGATGCAGATACGGCGTCGTCTCCGCTCGCACGCGGTCGCGTCCCATATCGCTCACGAGTTCGACGATCTCGCCGTCGACGATGCCCATGCGCGCAGCAACATCGGCATTCATCTGCACGGCATCCAGGTCCGATCCGGCCTCGGCGGCACCTTGGGCCGCAAGCCTTCGCGAGGTATGCGACTCAAAGGGACGGTTGCCGCTAATGAGGCGAAACATCCCCGGACCGGGCTCCACCATGGGAGCGATCCAGTTGGGTACACGACCCAGACCGGCTCGTTCCCATACGTCGCTTGCCAGCGCAATTTTGCCGCCATCCAAGGGAATCGCCGGCTCGCCCGTACGCGACGGCAACGCAACACCCGTGTCGGCCCAGCCGCGCTCCTTGAGCTCGTCCAGATTGATCCCAAAAGGCGCCACCTGGGCAGCCGCCAGATCGTCAGACGTAAACTGGAAGTACTCGCCCACGCCACACGCCTGCGCCAGACCGGCAAAAATCTCCCGACCGGGACGTGAGTCGTCATGCTGCACGGGCAGCACGGCGTTGCGGTAGAACACGCGCGAATCGTTGGCGCCCACGACCGTCCCCACGCCGCGGTCGGCCTCCAGATACGTCACGTCGGGCAGCACGAAATCAGAAGCACGCGCCGTCTCGGACCAGCGTATATCAATCGTCACAAGCAAGTCGAGCTGCTGCAAAATACCTAACCAAGCCTGCGCATTGCCATAGCCCGCACCGGGGTTACTGGCATAGACGATGAGCCCACGCAAATCGCCGGCAAGAATCGACTGACCGATGGTCGTGCACAGGCCGCGCACCGGATCGACCAGCGGATAGCGCTCGGACCCCAGCTTGGGCCCGAGCGGCACCGGCGGCGTCGCAAAGCGTGCGGGATCGAGGCCGCCCAACACGAGCGGCGTGGGCGGGTTGAGGGCACCGCCCGCGTGTCCGATGCAGCCTAGCAGTACGTCGACCAAGCAAATAGCGCGCGCGGTCTGGGTGCTGTTGGCATACGCGATTCCGATGCCGCCATGAAAGCCCGCATCCACCATAGCGGCAGGCGCGGCGGCAGCGAGATCGCGCGCCGTGGCGACAATCTCTGCGGCCGGCACGTCGCACATCGACTCGGCCCACTCGGGCGTCCAAGCACTGGCCGCCTGCGCCAGCTCCTCAAAACCCGTGGTATAGCGGGCAACGAACTCGTGATCGTACAGGTCCTCGGCAATGAGCACATGCGCAATACCCAGCAGCAGCGCCAAGTCGCAGCCCGGGCGCACGCGGAGCCAGCGATCGGCAATAGCAGCCGAACCACTGCGCCGAGGGTCAACCACGATGATCTTCGCCCCGCGCCGGCGCGCATCGTTGAGCGCATCAACGGCCCCCATCGTCGACGAATCGACAATGGAACGCCCCAAATACATGATGCAATCGGTGTGCGCCAGGTCGGAGGCGGGACTATAGCCCAAACTATGCTCCCAGCCAGTGAGACGGCTTACCTCGCAGGCGCCATCGGCACCGTACACGTTGGGCGAGCCCAGCGCATGCATAAAGCGATACGCCCAGTAGCGGTCGAACGAGGGCACGCCGAGCGTCATGCCCAGCGCACGAGGCCCGTGCTCGTCAACAATCCCCAAAAGGCGCTCGGCAATCTGGGCAAACGCCTCGTCCCAGGAAATCGCATCGAACCCCGAGCCATCCTGGCGGCGTCGCATGGGGTGCATGATGCGGTCGCGCTCGTCAAACGGCATTGCCAGGCGATGCCGTCCGCGGGCGCACAGGGCTCGCGCCGCGCACGGATGCCCCGGCACCAGCAACTCGGCCACCACACGCCCATCCTCAACATGGGCCGCAAAGGCGCAATCGGCATAGCATCCCCCGCATGTGGTCACCACGGCGCGACCGTCACGCTCCACAGCAGATGCCATCTCGATTACCCCTTTCATCAGCCAAACACAATAAGCCAACAGCCCGGCAACGAGCCCCAGACCCAAAAAGCCTCCCGCACGGCAACGCCCCGCGGGAGGCCAACGTCAAACAGACGGTACCTTACGCCTCGGACTTCTTGGCGTAGACAAACCAGTAGCCGAGCGCGATCAGAACCGCGCCGCCCACGATGTTGCCCAGCGTGGCGGCGGATAGATTAAACGCAATACCCGCGACGTTGAGCGCATCGGCCCCGGCAACCTTGGCACCATAGCCGCACGCGTGCATCACGGCACCCATGGGCAAAAAGTACATGTTGGCAACGCAGTGCTCAAAACCGCAGGCCACAAAGGCGGCGATGGGCAGCAAAATGCCCACAACCTTATCGACTACGGTCTTGCCCGCAGTGCCAATCCACACGGCCAGGCACACAAAGATGTTGCACAGGATGCCGCGGAAGAAGATCGTCACCCAGTCGACCGTCACCTTGCCGGCGGCGACGCTCACCATGGAGTTGGCGACCGCCTCGCCGTTGAGCTTATAGATGCCGGCCATGTACACCAAAAAGACGATGAACAGGGCACCGACAAAATTGCCGACCCACACGACGACCCAAGCCTTGAGCATCTGAGCCAGGGTGATCTTTTTGCTCTTGAGCGCGCAGACCATAAGCGAATTGCCGGTAAACAGCTCGGCGCCGCACACCAGCACCAGCACCAGGCCCAGGCAAAAGCACAGGCCGCCCACGACGCGCTGGGCGCCCCAGCCCAGCGTGCTATCGCTCAAGAACACGGTAAAGAACAGGCCACCGAAGGCAATAAACGCACCGGCGAACATTGCCAACAGAAAGGCCTTTGCGACCGGCAGGTTGGCCTTGGTCACGCCGGCGGCCTCGGTCTTGGCCTCGATCGCGGCGGGTGCCAGGCAATCAGGAGCGGGGTACTCCACCTTGGAATCTGCCATGTCAATCACTTCTTTCCTAATCAGCAGGGACAAGCGCTCCTATTGCTCTTGCCCCAAGCGGACAAAGTGGGAAAAGTCGTTGGCGGCCACGGCGTCGTACACGGCGTCGACGGCGTCAAAGACCTCCGGGGACATAGGGTTGTAAAACTCCGTATCGCCCGGCTGAATCCCTATGAAGACGATATCTTCGCACGATTGCTCGATTTCCTCGATCAGAATCGACAAGGGAAGCGAATGCGTGGTGAACATCGACTTGCGGGCCACGTCACGTTTGTCGAGCAAGCGGATAGCGCCGACAGGCAGCGCCATGTCTGCGGCATCGACCAAAACCAAACGCGGCGGACGCTCGCGCTTGACCTCGATGATGTCGTCCTCGGGCGTCTGACCACCGTCGATGGTGTACCAACCGGCGATGGGCGTGTCCTCCATCTTTTTGGAGAGCACGGGGCCAGCGGCATCGTCGGCACGCAGCACGCTTCCCGCCGTGAGCACGATACCCGCAAACGGGGCGCCGTTCACACGACCATCCACAACGCGACCCATTACTGCAACCTTCCCGTCAGATACACACCCGACACATCGCGCACGCGCTCAACCAGATCGCGAAACTTCATTAAGAACGCGACCTGCTGGGCATGCAGGCCAAAGTCGGCGTCGAACACCGAGATGCCAGCCTTGGCCGAACCGCGAAAACCGCGCTCGTCGAGCAGCGTATCGCAGGCCTCGAGCAGCGACGGCACAGCAGCCTTGTCGAGCTGGCACTCACCAAAGGAACGGATGGCCTCAAACTTGGTTTTGGCCTCCCCCTCCGGCAGCGCGTCGACGAGCGAATAGAACACGTTCACCGGCACCGACAGGCGCGGCTCAAAGCAATCGAGCACGCCGGTGTGGTGGCCCACGGCGAGCGTGTAGTACAGCACGTCGCAGGCCTCCTGGGGAACGTCTTCCTCGGTCTCCACAAACTTACGCGTGAGCTCATAGAAGACCACCTGGTCGGGCGCATGGCCCAGGCAGGGGTCGGCGACGCCCTCGGCGGCCTCGTCGCTTGCGCGCGAGGCATCACCAAAAGAGCCGCCGAGCATGCCGGGGCCCGCAAAGTAACCAGAGCGGTCCGTGAGCTCCATCTAGCGACCTCCGGCCAGCACCAGATCCTGCAGCGCCGAGTACACCTCGACGCGGCGCGGATCGTCCTGCTTGTCGATGAGCAGCGCCATGGCACCGCGGATATCGCCCTTGGGTGCGCCCTCGAGCGTGTCCATAAACTCGTTGGCCAGGTCGCGACCGTAACGGTAGCCGCTCATGGCACGAGCCTCGCGCTCGATGGCAACGCGCAGCTTGTACGGCACGCCGGGGTGCAGGATATCGGCCTGCTCGCCGGCGGCCTCCACCGTGGTCTCGGCATGGAGCTTTTGGTCCAGCAGACCGAGTGCCATAGCAAAGCCGTAGACGGTCTGCGCGGGGCCTGTCTCTTATACACATCTGACGCTGCCGACGAATAGAGA
>CABSYH010000015.1:0-17435 GCA_902481965.1 uncultured Collinsella sp. | reverse complement strand
ATTCGTCGGCAGCGTCAGATGTGTATAAGAGACAGGCTTGCGCGTGGTCGTTGTCTTGGCAGCGGTGGTCTTTGTTGCCGCCGCCTTGGTCGCAGTAGCCTTCTTAGCGGTCGTCTTGCGGGTCGTGGTCTTCTTAGCTGCAGGCTTTGCAGCGGGCTTCACCTCGGCCTCTGCCTCAGGAGCAACCTCAGCCTTCACCTCAGGCTCGGCCTTTGCGGGCTCAGCCTCAACCGGCTTCTCCTCGGCCTTGGGCTCCTCTGCGGCCACCGGCTCAGCCGCAGCCTCAGGCTCGTCGACAACAGCCGCTGGCCTTTCGATTTCCGGATGCATAAAGAAGTACAGGTCCAGGTACTTATCGGCCGAGCGCGTCCAGCTAAAGTCCTGGCTCATGGCCTGCGTGACCAGCTGGTTCCAGGCGTCGCGGTTATCCCAGAACAGGCGCGCCGCGCGGAACACCGCGTCGCCCATCTCGTCGCCGTTAAAGTTGCTAAACGAGAAGCCCGTGCCCTCGCCGGTAAACTCGTTGTACGGCTGCACGGTGTCCTTCAGACCACCGGTTTCGCGAACAATCGGCAGGGTGCCGTAGCGCATGGCGATAATCTGCGACAGGCCGCAGGGCTCAAACTTCGAAGGCATCAGGAACATGTCGGCGGCAGCATACATGCGCTGTGACAGCGCCGGATCGAACTCGATACGTGCGGCCATGGTGCCGGGGTACTTGTCCTGGAAGTAGCGCAGGCCGTCCTCGTAGTCGCGGTCGCCGGTGCCCAGCACCGCCACCTGCACGCCGCCGGCCAGGATGCGGTCGAGCGCGTACATGACAAGGTCCATGCCCTTCTGGCGCGTCAGACGCGTGACCATGACCATGAGCGGACGGTCGTCGCGAACCTCGAGCCCCAGCTCTTCCTGCAGCTTGGCCTTGCACACGGCCTTGCCGGAACGGTCCTCGACGGTGTAGTTGGCGGCAATGCGCTTGTCGGTCGCCGGGTCAAAGCCCGCGACATCGATGCCATTCAAAATGCCCTGCAGCGCGTATGAACGCTCGCGCAGCACACCGTCCAGGCCCTCGCCAAACTCGGGCGTCTGAATCTCGTTGGCATAGGTGGGGCTCACCGTAGTGATGGCGTCGGCATAGCGCAGGGCGCCCAGCATGTAGTTGATGCTGCAGGCGTCGCAACGCAGCTGCGAGGCGGCCGCCGGAATATGCGCCACACCCAGGATGTCCTCCATCACGGTGTCGCTAAACTGGCCCTGGAACGCCACGTTGTGAATCGAGAAGACGGTCTTAACGCGGTCGTACAGCGGCAGGCCCTGGTAGAACTCGCGCAAAAACACGGGCGCCAGCGCCGTCTGCCAGTCGTTGCAGTGCAGGATGTCGCACTCAAAGCCGGCCGGCAGGTGCTGCAGGCTCTCGGTGATGGCCTTGGAGAAGAACGCAAAGCGCTCGCCGTCGTCAAAGAAGCCGTACGGATAGTCGCGTGCAAAGTAGCGCTCGTTGTCGATGAACATATAGGTGACGCCGTCGTGCTCGAGCTTCTCGAGTCCGCAGTACTCATTGCGCCAGCCCAGGCTCACGTAAAAATCGGAGAAGTGCTCCATCTGCGCCTTGTACTCGTCCTTGATGGTGGCGTACTTGGGCACCATCACGATTACTTCGGCGCCGGCGCGCACAAGTGCCGCAGGCAGCGAGCCCGCCACGTCGCCCAGGCCACCGGTCTTCACAAACGGTGCGCACTCGGCCGAGGCAAACACGATCTGCATCTTTTTGCTGGAATCAGCCATATTGTCTCCCTGTTGCAATTCGAGAATAGCCGCCAGGCGCGAACCGGGCGGCTATTCTACATGTTACGAGCGATGTTGCGGTGCCAACGTTAACGTACGATCGTGGTATCGGAAGTTAACGGAGCCTTGCCCAGCACCAAGATGTTCTCGGGCGTACCTCGAAGCTCGGTGTTGGTGGGAACCACGTTGTTCTTGTCCAGGATGGCATTCTCAACGCGGGCGCCGCTCTTGATGATGCAGCTCTGGTTGATGATCGAGTTGGTCACCGAAGCGCCTTCCTCGACCACAACGCCGCGCGACAGAATCGAGTTGCGCACGGTGCCCTTGATGATGCAGCCGGCCGAGATGATCGAGTTGCACGCGTGGCTGCCGGTCGCATAGCGCGAAGGCGGCACGTCGTGAGCCTTGGTCAGGATCGGGCGCTCGGGATCGAAGAGCTGGTCAGCCACGGTCTGGTCGAGCAGGTCCATGCTGCGGCGATACAGCGACTTCTCGCTAAAAACGCCCACGACCTCGCCCTTGTACTCGTAGCTGCACACGTCGATGTTGCCAAAGTCGCCCTGGAGTGCCTCGAGCAGGTCCAGATAGTCGGCGGCTTGGTAGTGGTCGATAATCTCGAGCAGCGTCTCGCGGTTGACGATGCAGCAGTCCATGGAGGCGTTATCGCCGTACACGACGCCGGCGCTCACGCCCGTCAGGCGGCCGTTCTCGTTAATCTCGAGCTTGGTCTCGTCATCGACGTTGCGCGTGGCCTTGCAGTACACCACGGTCATCTGGGCGCCGGAGTTCTCGTGCGCGTCGATGATGGTGTTGAGGTCCATGTTAAAGATGATGTTGGTGCCCATCATCACAACGTAGGGCTTGTCCGAGCGTTGGAACAGCGTCTTGTTGGAGATGATGTCGCGCAGTAGGAAGCGCATGCCGCCCTTGGTGGTGCCATACGCGTTGCCGGGCACCATGAACAGGCCGCCCTTCTTGCGGTCCAGGCCCCAGTCCTTGCCCGAACCAACGTGGTCGATCAGCGAGCGGTAGTTGCCCGGCATGACGACGCCGACGGTCTTAATGCCGGCATTCATCATGTTGGACAGCGGGAAGTCGATCAGGCGGTAGCGGCCCAAAAACGGGACGGACGCGATGGGGCGGTCCTTGAGCAGCACGCTGCCGTAGGTCGAAGAGTAGTTAGCGGTGATATAACCGATGGCCTTGCGATTGATCATCGGATCATTCCCCCTTCCCGATAACGACGTCATTTCCAACGACGGCCGTATCCTTGGTGGTATCGACAGAGCCGAGCTTCACGCCCTCTTCGACCGTGGAGTTCTCGCCCAAAATAGCGCGGCAGATGTGCGCGCCGCTCTTAACGTGCGCACCCGGCAGCAGCACGGAGTCCTCGACCACGGCGCGCTCCTCGATGATGACATCGGTCGAAAGGATCGAGTGGCGAGCGGTGCCGTAAATCTTGCAGCCGTTGGAGACCAGGCAGTCATCCAGGCGGCCGTCCGGGCCAATGTAGTGCGGCGGACGCGTGGTGATGTTGGACATGATGGGGAAGTTCTTGTCAAACAGATCGAACTCGGGGTTGTTGCCAAGCAGGTCCATCGAGGTCTCGTGGAAGCTGGCGATGGTGCCGACGTCCTTCCAAAAGCCGTGGAACTCGTAGCTGTACAGGCGCTTGCCCTCGCCGAGCAGCTTGGGGATGATGTCCTTGCCAAAGTCGTGGCTCGAGCGCTGGTCCAGGGCGTCCGCCTCGAGTGCCTCGATCAACACGTCAGCCGAGAAGATGTAGATGCCCATGGACGCGAGGTTCGAATCGGGCTTCTCGGGCTTCTCGGTGAACTTGGTGATGCGGCCGTCCTCGGGGTCGGTGGTCAGGATGCCAAAGCGGCTGGCCTCCTCCCACGGCACGGGCATAACGCTCACCGTGAGGTCGGCGTTGTTCTCAATGTGCGTCTTGAGCATCTTGCGGTAGTCCATGCGATACAGGTGATCGCCCGAAAGAATCAGGACGTATTTGGGGTCGTTGGCCTTGATGTAGTCGAGGTTCTGCGTAATGGCGTCGGCCGTGCCCGCATACCAGGCGCCACCGGTCTGCGTCTCGTACGGCGGAAGGATCGACACGCCGCCGTCGCGGCTGTCCAGATCCCAAGCCTCGCCGGAGCCCACATAGGCATGCAGCAGGTAGGGGCGATACTGCGTCAGAACGCCCACCGTGTCGATGCCCGAGTTGGAGCAGTTGGACAGCGAAAAGTCGATAATGCGGAACTTGCCACCAAAGCTAACCGCCGGCTTAGCGATCTTTTGGGTGAGTGCCCCCAATCGGCTGCCCTGTCCTCCTGCGAGGAGCATCGCGATGCATTCTTTCTTACTCATCGATTTCTCCTTCTGTCATCGATGTTCTTAAACCAATTAGCGACGGGCGCAGCGCAACGTTGCGCCCGTCGAGTAATGCCGTGCTGGCATAAGGGAGCTCGCGCGCCTTTACGCGTGCCAGATCTCGTCGCGGTACTCGCGAATGGTGCGGTCGCTCGAGAACCAGCCGGAGGAGGCGGTGTTGAGCAGCGCCTTGCGGTTCCAGGTCTCATGGTCGCCGTAGCTGCCGGTGAGCTTCTCCCACGCATTCACGTAGCTGCGGAAATCGGCCATGACCAGGTCGGGGTCGTTGTTGTTCATGAGCTCGTTGTAGATGCTCTCGAAGTTGCCCGAAAGACCCGCAAAGGTGTTGTCCTTGAGCTCGTCCATCACGCGGCCCAGACGCTCGCGATCGTTGTTGAGGGTATCCCACGCAAAGTAGCTGTTGGATGCCCAGAGCTGCTCGACCTCGGGGGCGGTCAGGCCAAAGATGGCCTCGTTCTCGCGGCCGGCAAGGTCGGCGATCTCGATGTTGGCGCCGTCAAGGGTGCCCAGCGTAATGGCGCCGTTCATCATGAGCTTCATGTTGGACGTGCCCGAGGCCTCCTTGCCGGCCGTGGAGATCTGCTCCGAGATCTCGGCGGCGGGGTAGATGAGCTGGGCGTTGCTCACGCGGAAGTTGGGGATAAAGCAGACTTTCATGACCTCGTTGACGCGCGGGTCGTTGTTGATGACATCGGCCACGGAGTTAATGAGGCGGATGGTCTCCTTGGCAAAGGTGTAGCTCGAGGCCGCCTTGCCGCTAAAGATGAAGGTCGTCGGCGTCACGTGGAAGTTGGGATCGGCGATGCGACGGTTGTAGATGTCCATCACCTTCATGATGTTCATGAGCTGGCGCTTGTAGGCATGGAAGCGCTTAACCTGAACATCGAAGACGGTGTTGGGGTCAATGACCAGACCGGTCTCGGCCTTGACGTAGGCGGCCAGGCGCTCCTTGTTGGCACGCTTGGAGGCACCCACGGCCTTCAGGAACTCGGTGTCGTTCTGGAACTCCTTGAGCTTTTCCAGCTCAAAGGCGTCCTTGAGCCAGCCATCGCCAATGGCATCGGTGACGAGCTTGGCGTAGGTGGGGTTGGCCTCGGCAAAGAAGCGACGGTGCGAGATGCCGTTGGTCTTGTTGTTGAACTTCTCGGGCGTCAGGGCATAGAAGTCCTTGAGCACGATGTTCTTGATGATGTCGGAGTGAATCTTGGCCACGCCGTTGACGCTATGGCTGCAGATCACGGACAGGTTGGCCATGCGAATCTCGCCGTCCCACAGAATGGCGGTCTGACGCAGGCGCTCCTGCCAGCCTTCCTGCGTGGTGTCGAACGACTCATGCCAGCGACGGCTAATCTCGTCGATGATCTGGTACACGCGGGGGAGGAGCTTGGAGAACGTGCCGATGGGCCACTTCTCCAGGGCCTCGGGCAGGATGGTGTGGTTGGTGTAGCTCACGACCTGCGTTACGATGTTCCAGGCGTCATCCCACTCGAGCTTCTTCTCGTCGATCAGGATGCGCATGAGCTCGGGGCCGCACATGGCGGGGTGCGTGTCGTTGGTGTGGATGGCCACAAACTGCGGCAGCAGCTCCCAGTTCTCGCCGTGCTCCTTCTCAAAGGTGTCAAGCAGGCTGTAGATGCCGGCCGAGACAAACAGGTACTCCTGCTTCAGGCGCAGCAGACGGCCGTGCTCGCCGGCGTCGTTGGGGTAGAGGATGGCGCTGATGGCCTCAGCCTCGGCACGTTCGGCATCGGCCAGGGCATAGTCGCCGCGGTTGAAGGCCTCAAGGTCAAAGTGCTCCTCGACCGGCTCGGCGGCCCAGACGCGCAGCTTGTTGACGGTCTCGCCGGCATAGCCCACAACGGGGATGTCGTAAGGGACGGCCAGGATATCCTGCGTGTCCACCGTGCGGTAGAACGTGCGGCCGTTCTCCTCAAAGCCCTCAACATGGCCACCAAACTTAATGGTCACGGCCTTGTCTTGTCGACGGACCTCCCAGGGATAGCCGTGGGTGAGCCACTCGTCGGTAGCCTCGACCTGGCTACCGTTGACGATCTCCTGCTTAAACAGGCCGTAGCGGTAGCGCATGCCGTTGCCGTAGCCGGCAATGCCCTCGGCTGCCATGGAATCCAGGAAGCATGCGGCCAGACGGCCCAGACCGCCGTTGCCCAGCGCCGGATCGGGCTCCTGGTTCTCGATGACGGACAGGTCAAAGCCCATGTCGTCGAGCGCCTCGGCAACCATGTCGCGCACGCCAAAATTGAGCAGGTAGTTGTCGAGCAGGCGGCCGATCAAAAACTCGATCGAGAAGTAGTACACGCGCTTCTTGCCCTCGGCGGCCACACGGGCGTCGCTGGTGGTGGCAACGGTGCGCGCCTTCTCGGCCACGAGCTTGGCCAGGGCGTTAAAGCGGTCCAGGTCGCTGGCGGCCTCGACGCTCTTGCCACTGATGCTCATGACGGCTTCGCGATAGAGCTCGGTAAACTCCTGCTTGTTGTCGAAGATCTTATTCATACGTTCCTTTCCCCCGGGGATGTTTCTCCCGGAACGGTTATGACTTGTATCCTACGCCCCTGCGAGGCGGGTAATTGCAGAGGTAACAGCTTTGTTACGCGTCCTTGCTAGTTGCTTTGCCGGCGCCTGCCTTAGCCTTGGGAGCAGCCTTTTTAGTAGCTGCCTTCTTGGCTGCGGCCTTGGCCGTGGTCTTGGCGGCAGACTTGGCAGTCTTCGCCTTGGCCGGAGCCTTCTTGGCTGCCGCGGGCTTGGGCTTTACCGAGGACGTACGCTTGCGGGTCGCCTTCTTGGGCTCCTCAACCACGGGCGGTTTATAGCTGCTGGGGCCGCGGCGCTTAAGCACCACGCCTGCCAGTCCGGGCACCTTAATCTCGATGGAGTCCATCTGCCCGTTCCAGGGATAGGGCTCGCTCGAGCAGGTGTAGGGCTCCTTGCCGGCGTATCCGCTGCCGCCAAACTCGGGACGGTCGGAGTCAAAGATGACCTCCCAGTCGCCCTCGCGCGGCACGCCCACGCGGAAGCTCTCGTAGCTTGCCGGGTCAAAGTTGATCAGAATCACCAGGTCGTCATCGACGTCCTCGCCCTGACGAACAAAGCTCACGATGGACTGCTTTGAGTTATCCGCGTCGATCCAGGTAAAGCCGTCGTCGGTGTAGCCGCGCTCGTACAGGGCGGGCTCGGCGGTGTACAGGTGGTTGAGCGCCTTGATAAACGCCTGATGGTGTGCATGGGTCTCGTACTGCTCGGTCAGGAACCACTGGATGGACTCGTAGTAGCGCCACTCAATAAACTGGCCGATCTCGTTGCCCATAAAGTTGAGCTTGGCACCGGGGTGCGTCATCTGGTAGAAGGCCAGCGTGCGCAGGCCGGCAAACTGGCGCCACCAGTCGCCCGGCATGCGGCCGATCAGCGAGCACTTGCCGTGCACAACCTCGTCGTGGCTCAGCGGGCAGATGAAGTTCTCGGTAAAGGCGTACATGATGGAGAACGTGAGCAGGCCGTGGTTGCCGGGGCGCCACGGAAAATCGGTCTGCATGTAGTGCAGGGTGTCGTTCATCCAGCCCATGTCCCACTTGTAGTGGAAGCCCAGGCCGCCGTCCTGCGGCGGGTAGGTCACGAGCGGCCACGCGGTGGACTCCTCGGCCATCATCATCACGTCGGGGTAGTGTGCCTCCACGGCGCAGTTGACCTGGCGGATAAATGCGCTGGCGTCCAGGTCCTCCTCGGTACCGTACTTGTTGAACTTCTTTTGGCCGGGATCGTCGATGCCAAAGTTGAGGTACAGCATGCTGGACACGCCGTCCATGCGAATGCCGTCCACGTGGAAGTTCTCGAGCCAGTACAGCACGTTGGAGACCAGGAAGGAGCGGACCTCGCCGCGGGCGAAGTCAAACTTGTGCGTGCCCCAGTTGGGGTGAATCTCGTGCTCAAACAGCATGTGGCCGTTAAAGGTGGCTAGGCCGTGGGAGTCAGCGCAAAAACCGCCGGGCACCCAGTCCATGATTACGCCGATGCCCGCCTCGTGGCACGCATCGATAAAGTGCATGAGCTGCTGCGGATTGCCGTAGCGCGACGTGGCGGCGTAATAGCCAGTCGTCTGGTAGCCCCAGGAGCCATCGAAGGGATGCTCCATAAGCGGCATGACCTCGATATGCGTGTAGCCCATGTCACGCACGTAGTCCACGAGCTCAACCGACAGGTCGTCGTAGGTGTAAAACTCACCGCGCTGCGCGGGGAAGGGATCCATGGGACCGGGGTAGTTGCCGTACTCGTCCGGCTCGCCCTGCGGCGCGTCGCCGTGGCGCTTCCACGAGCCAATATGAACCTCGTAGATGTTAAGGGGCTGCGACATGTGGTTATGGCTGGCACGGCGCTTGAGCCATGCGGCATCGTTCCACTGGTAGCCATCGAGGGTCCACAGCACGCTGGCGGTACCCGGAGGGCACTCGGCCTTAAAGGCATACGGATCGGCCTTGTAGAGCTTTTCGCCCTCGTTGGTCTCGATGAGATACTTATAGAGCTGGCCCTGCTCGGCGCCAGGAATAAAACCTTCCCAGATAGCGCTCGTATGCATGGGCACCAGCGGGTTGGCTTGCTCGTCCCAGTCGTTAAATTCACCAATGACATGGACGCTCTTAACGTCGGGCGCCCAAACGCAAAAACGCCAGCCGCGCGTACGGTTCTGCGTGTCGGGGTGCGCGCCCATCTTTTCCCAGCTGCGCTCCCACGTACCGATGCCAAACAGATAGACATCGTCTTTGGTGAGCTCCGGCGCGTGCGGGGCGGCTTTACGGTTAGCAGGCTTTTTGGTTGCTGGCTTTAGCTTTGTATCGCTCACGTTTGATCCCATCATGACGCGGCAGCGTGTTGCCTTGGTGACTAGATGCGAAAGGTCCAAGGCTGCACGAATCGAAGGGACGGCGATAGTTCTATGATTCGTTCTACCTCGCGTGCTCGGTGGAACTTTCGGCAAAAACTACGATAACACCTGTACGTTAGTTTTATGAACGAAAGCGGATTTGCGGGGGCGTTTAATCGGTAAGCGCCATGTTTATACCACTTGCAGAATTGCCGTGGTAAAACTCTTGACAGTTTTACCAATTAGCGTTTCTAGATTGTTAGATTGACGTTTGGTAAAACGTTTTTAGCAGGTTGTTTACCCTTTGACATCGAAAGGCTCGTTTATGGACCACATCGCTGCCCCGAGTGTTGCTTTTATTTTCGATTGCGACGGCACGCTGGTTAATAGCACCCCCGTTTGGGCCTATGCCCAGCCCGAGTTATTACACCGCCACGGAGTTGACGTGACGGTCGACGATTTTGCCCAGTTTGAGCATTTGTCGCTCGAGGACGAGTGTCAGGCCTATCACGACACGTGGGGCATTGGCTCAAATGGCGAGGAGCTCTACCGCGAGCTGAGCCACATCCTGATCGATGGTTACTCTAAGGTACCGCCGCGCGAGGGCCTGATTGCATTTTTGAAGCAGGCGCAGGAGGCCGGTATTGCCATGTGCGTTGCCACGTCCACGCCGGCCGAGTTGGTGCAGTCCGCCCTTGCTGGCGCCGGGCTCGATGCCTATATGGAGTTTGTGACCACCACGGGTGAGGCGGGGCGCTCCAAGCAGTTCCCCGATGTGTACGAGCTGGCGCTGCGCCGTCTGGAGGAGCGCCATGGGCACAAGTTTGAGCGCGCGTGGGTGTTTGAGGACGCCGTCTTTGGCCTTAAGAGCTCTGGCACCGCAGGCTTTAAGCGCGTGGGCATCTATGACCCGCACGGCCGTATGGAGCGCGACGAGGTTCGCGACAACTGCGACATCTTTATCGATAGCTACGAGGATCTAGACTTGGCCCGCGTGCTTTCGTTTGAGGGATAGGCGAGAGCTGTGGCTTGCAAGGTATTAGTGGTCTGCGGCTCACCTCTGGTGGCGAGCGCGGATCTGCTGCGTCAGCTGGCGGGGGAGTGCGACCGCGTTGTCGCCGTGGACCGCGGGCTCGACGCATTGTTGGGCGCGGGGCTAGGCTGCGACGTGTATGTGGGGGATGCCGACACGGTGAGCGACGCCGGCCGCGCGCTGGTCGATGCCGCCACCGACTTTGAAGTTGAGCGCCACGACCCCTACAAGGACTATACCGATCTGGCGCTTGCGCTCGATTCCGTCCGCCGTCGCTGGCCGGGTGCCGAAGTGGTTGTGACCTGCGCCACCGGCGGCCGTCCCGACATGGCCCTTTCCGTACTGGGGCTGCTCGCAGGCTACGAGGATGCCCCTGTCTGGATCGCCGAGGACAAGGTGCTCGCCCGCATCCTTCACGCGGGTGAGTCGTGGACCATCGAGGGCGCCGAGGGCAAGACGTTCTCCATCATCGCAATAGCATCTGGGACGGTAGCAAGCGAACACGGTCTAGAGTGGGAGCTGGACCACAGTCCCCTGGGCCCGTTAGCCGACACGGGCATTAGCAACATAGTCAGGTCAACAGCCACGATCCAAGTCCACGCTGGCACTGCCATCGCTTACCTCTACAAGTAAAGGCCATCGCATCAGGGTTTTATCGGGACGGTGGGCAGAAATAATCGCTCGAAGAGTGATTATTTCCGCCCGTCCCAGGAAACCCGTAAGGCAGGGCAACAACCCAAAAAAAGTCCTTGCATCCCCGCAAACATTCCCCTATAGTATCTCCTCGTCACGGGGGCGTAGCTCAGCTGGGAGAGCGCTTGACTGGCAGTCAAGAGGTCAGGGGTTCGATCCCCCTCGTCTCCACCATCGTGAATGCAAAGCCTTCGGGAAACCGGAGGCTTTTTTCATATGCAGCAACTGCCAAATTTAAGTGACGTCACGCCAACACCAAATACCGCAAAAAGTTGCGCAATTTATTTCCTACTTCTGTACATAGTTTGTTGACCCAACATAATTCCTTTTTTGCATTTCTCGCTGTCAGCGTTGTAGCTCGGGTAGCGCGCGCTAAGAGCCACACCCGCATAAACCTGCGTCAATGTGAACAAGTTTGCAAAATAACCCCCTTAAGCACTGCAAATGGACGAAATGTTGCCTCGTGCGGCCTAAATCGGTTTCTAGCCGCCTTATGCTATGATAACTATCGTTACATGGGTTCAACTGCGCTCACGGCTTAACCGGTCGCGAAGCACAGGGCAGATCAGCATCCGGCCGTAACGGCGGTGCCAGAAAAACCACGAGCTCCAATAGCGTCGTCATGCGTATCGCATTGAATGACTTTGTTCTTGTCTTTGCGCAAGTTGTTCATTCGAATCGATGTTTCATGACAATTCGCAGCAGTCCTACAGCTGTTTGCATGCGGTCCAGTTTTGTACCCGCTTGACTGGGCCGCACGCAGCTAGCTGGAGTCGTGGTCATTTTGCGATACACGTCCGCGACTCTAGCCACTGCGCTTATACATACCGTTCACGGTGGGGCAGAGCCACGTGCTTGTCTAACTGGGCTCAGGGTTTGAATATGGAGCGCCTTCGCGCATAAGCGCCCTGGCGTAGCCATGCCCAAACCCCGTGAGCCACACGTAAGACAGCAAGGGGGTGGTGCTCGTGTGGTATGTGATCCAGGTCATTAACGGTCGCGAAGACGTAATGCGCGAGCGCATCGAGCGTGTGGTGCCGGCTGGTGTCATGCTGGAGCTCTTTTATCCCCAATATCAAACCGAGATCAAAGTACACGGCGAATGGGTCAATACGACCAAGCCGCTCTTTCCCGGATATCTTATCTGCGATACGGCAGATCCTCGCACCGTGCAACAGTACCTGCTGCGCATGGACGACTTTGCCCGGGTGTTATCCCAGGACGGTCAGTTTGTGCCGCTGGCAAAAGAAGAGGTCCAGCTTATTGGCGGCTTTACGCATAGGGGAGACCGCGTAGTTCCCATGAGCGAGGCCCTAAAAGACGGCGACCAGGTCGTGGTGACGGCGGGTCCGCTGCTGGGCCACGAAGGCCTTATCAAAATTATTAACAGACGCAAGAGCACTGCTTATTTGGAGCTCGACCTGTGCGGCCGACGCGTAACTACGCGCGTTGGCCTTGCCGTGCTTTCGGCCGAGCAGCGCGTCATGCGAAACCTTAGAAAGGCGATCGCCTAGCTGTTGGCGACTGTGTAACGGAGCAGGGAGGATCCTCGGGGGCGGGGACGAAGTGTTGGAAGAGAACGTGCAAAATAATCAAATGGGGGATGCAGCAGCGCTTACTGTCACGCTTGAGGACAGGCGCGAGGCTGCCAAGCTTAACAACGTCGGAAAGCATGAGCCTAAGCTGACGGAGAACGGTATCCCGGCCGACGTGCTGGAAAAGTTGTTGCCTGGGGACGATATTATTGAGTTGGAAGAACCCGTTGTTAACGGTGGACTCTTCTACCGCTTTATCAAGCGATCTTTCGATGTTATCTCATGCGGGTGCGCGCTCATCATTCTCGCGATCCCGATGGCTGTTATTGCCGTCAAGATTAAGAGTGAATCCGAAGGACCCGTCATTTACGCGCAGCGTCGCGTTGGCAAAGATGGCAAGGTCTTTAATATTTACAAGTTCCGCAGTATGTATATCGATGCTGAATCTCGTGGTGCCCAGTGGGCTCAGGACGAAGATCCGCGCGTAACGCCGTTTGGTAAGTTTATGCGCAAGACGCGTCTGGACGAGATCCCCCAGTTCTGGAATGTCTTTAAGGGCGATATGAGTCTTATCGGTCCGCGCCCCGAGCGTCCTGCGTTTTGCGATGCGTTTGAGAAGCGTATTCACGGATGGCATTACCGCACTATGGTCCGTCCGGGCATTTCTGGTCTTGCCCAGGTAACGGGTGGCTATGACTTGCTTCCCAGCGAAAAGATCATGTTTGACCTTCAGTACATTAAATCGAGAAATATCAAGAAAGACGTTGTGATCATGCTTAAGACGCTTGGCGTTGTCAGCACGGGAGACGGTGCACGATGAGTAAGATTGGTCTGCCTGAATACAGCGTGCTCATGTCTGTTTATAAAAATGATAAACCTGAGTTTCTAGATCTTGCAATTGCTTCTATGGCATGTCAAACAGTTGAGCCAAAAGATTTTGTTATCGTTTGCGACGGTCCGTTAACTCCTGAGCTTGATGCGACTCTTGAAAAATGGCAAGAGGTGCTTGAAAAACGATTAACCTTGCATCGCTTAAATAAAAACCATGGGCTTAGATTTGCTCTCAATGTCGGTCTTTCTTTGTGTAAATGCGACATAGTGGCTCGAATGGATTCCGATGACATTTCAAGACCCGAACGTTGTGAAATTCTGCTCTCGAAGATGATTTCCGAGGGACTGGATTTAGTTGGTGGTGCAATTGAGGAGTTCGACCGCTCAGCTGGTGATATGGGTGTAGTGAGGATGCCACCGCTGACGAAAAAAGACATAGACATGTGGTTGAAGGGAAGAAATCCCTTCAACCACATGTCTGTCTTGTTCGACAGACACGTGGTTGAAGGCGCGGGAGGCTACGAGCCTTTCCCCTGGATGGAAGACTATTGGCTGTGGGCTCGCATGATAGCGCGCGGGTGCCGTTGCGCCAACGTGTCGGATGTGGTGGTGGATGTACGCACCGGCGAGGGCATGTATGCCCGTCGATCAAATTTGGCATATCTGAAAAGCCAGATTAACTTCTTTTCTGAGCTCAGAAAGCTCGGACTGGTTGGTCGAGTGGGACAGGCGAAGGCAGTTATAGAGCGTACTGCCGCGACGGTGCTACCAACGGGTCTTGTGAAGATCGCCTATAACAAACTGTTACGTCAAAGAAAGGTTGACTAGATGCGTGTTGCCTATGTCATATCGACGTTGGACCGCTGCGGCCCAGTGAACGTGCTCTTTGATATCTTGAGCAATCTAGGCGACGATTTTGAGGCTGCCGTTTTCACGCTTGCTAAGGAGCCTGCCACTTCGCGTGCCGTCGACTTTGAGCGCATTGGTTGCAGAATCGTCTGCGCTTGCCATTCGCGTGTTACTTCGATGCTCGTGGGCCCTAGGCTTCTGACTAAGGCCCTGGGTGAATTCAAGCCTGATGTGGTGCATGCTCATGGATTTCGAGCTTACCTGGCTTGTGAACGGCTTTCCTACCCCACGGTAGCTACGGTACACAATTGTATATATGAAGATTACCTTACGAGCTACGGCGAGCGTCGGGCGCATTGGATGACCAGGAGGGAACTTGACGCGCTTCGCGGGTTCAATGTCGTCGTGGCGTGCTCGGAGTCCAATGCCGACTTTCTGCGCCGCGAGTATGGACTCGAATGCGATAGCGTGCGTAACGGCGTGAACCAGACTAGGTTTATTGCGCCTGCCGCCTTCCGCCGCGATAACTTGCGAAAAAAGCTGGGTATCGAGTCGGGGGCGCTAGCTGTTGTGGCGACCGGCGGTTGCAGCGAGTGGAAGGGAACCCTACCACTCGCGTCGGGGTTCACTTCCGCTTTGGCAAGGGTTCCCTTCCACTCGGGTGCGGCCAAGGCCGAGTTACACGTGTTCGGTGAGGGGCCCCTGTACGCCGAGTGCCGGGGCCTCGGCCTTGAGGATGTGGTGTTCCACGGCTTCGAGCCCGACGTGGTGCCTTGGCTGCAGGCGGCGGACCTGTTCGTGTCGGCCTCGCGCTCGGAAGGCATGCCACTGGCGGTGCTGGAGGCGCTGTCGTGCGGATGCCCCGTACTTCTCTCGGACATAGCGCCTCATCGCGAGATCGCGGAGGCCGTGCAGGGCCAGGGCTGTGTGCGGCTGTTCGACGCGGCCGACGAGGCGACCTGCGCCGAAGGGCTTGCCGGGGCGCTTGCTTCACTGCCCGAGAGGCCTGCCGACGTGTCGTGCTTCGGAGCAGAGGAGATGGCTGAGAAGTACGGGATAATTTACAGACAACTGAACGCGAAGGCTACTTCATGACAAGCGCTACCCCCATAGCCAGCATAGTCGTCCCTGCCTACAACTGCGAGCGGTATATAAGCGAATGCCTAACGTCCCTTCAGAGGCAGAGCTTCCGCGACCTTGAGGTCGTCGTCGTCGATGACGGATCGACAGATGGGACCGCTAAAGTCGTGGGCTCGTTTGTCGCTGCCGACTCGCGTTTTAGGCTCATTAGGACCGAGAATCACGGCGTCTCGCATGCCAGGAATGTTGCGCTGGACCAAGTGACTGGCGACTACGTGTTGTTTGTGGATGCCGACGACTGGGTTGCCCCCGACTACGTCGAGACGCTTGTGCGCCCGCTCGCGTCAGGCGAATGCGGCTGCTCCTCTTGCGGGATAGCCAGCGTTTCGGATGGCGGCACGCCCTACTTTACCTGCGGCGAGACAATTGAATATGTTGGTCCAAAAGCGCAGGTCAGTATGCTTGATAAGCCGAGGGGATTTTTGTGGAATAAGGGATTCCTTGCATCTCTTATTACACAAAACGGGCTGCGTCTCGACGAAGATGTCGCGCAGTCGGAGGACATGCTTTTCCTGCTTGATTACCTGTCGCTGTGCGACAAGCTGGTCTACGACTCGGGGGTCAAGTACTGCTATCGGCAGCGAAGGGGCTCGGCGACCAACAGCACCGGCAACCCCCGATGGCTCGACGTCATAAAGGTGTTCGACGCCTACCGTCGACGTCTTTCCAAGGGCGCTTATTTCAGAAAGGCCGTGGCCAACAACTTCATCCTCATGGGATATGAGGCCGTGTATCGAGCCGAAAAGTGCGGCGCTGGGGCCGAGATGCTGGTCGCCGCTCGGCAGATGTCGCGGTGGTGCGAGGAAAACGCGGGCAAGACGACTGTTGTTGCCCGCGTAAAACGCCTCGCATACAAGCATGCCATGCCTCTTGTGATGGCCGTGCGTGAGAGGGGTTTGCGATGAACGCTTTGCTCTTCCCCCTGGCTTTCGTCTCGCCGGCCGTCTTTCTTGCATTCATGCTGGGACTTAAGGAGAACAAGGAGCGGCCCGTCCTCAAGGCACTTGCACTGGGGCTGTGCGCAGGCATAGCGTTCTACGGTATGCGTTGCGACGTAACGACCGACATCTACCGACATATCGCATTGCTGCCCGCATACGACACGACGTTTCTCGGCTGCTTCGACGCCGGGCACTATGGCGGCCTGTTCGTGTGGGATATGTGGTGCTGGGTCATCGAGAAGATTGGTGACCCGTATCTCCTGCAATCGTCTGCCGCTTTCATGGGGTACGCGATCATCGGATATATCTGCATAGACCACTCAACGCGACAGGGCGAACGGTGTAACAACTGGGTCGTGCCGTTCCTTTTCGCCGTTTGCGCCATACCTGTGTTTCCTTTGGTCGCGGGCATACGAAGCACGATTGCCGTGCTCATCTGCGCTTTGGCTTTCTACCTCTATAACATGAAGGGGTGCCCGATGCTCGTCGCCGCCCTTCTAGATGTGATGGCGGTCATGATTCATCAAGTGGCGCTGTTTCCACTTGTACTTTTGGCAATCATCCCCCTTGCGCGGAAGTGGCCAAAAGGAGCGCTCGTCGGATGCTTTGCCGCCTTTATGCTCGTTGCATCTATTGGCCAGATACTTTTGCCTTTCCTTCCGGGCGGTAACAACGTTCTCGGTTTCGTGCGTAAGGCGATCGAGGCGCTTCTCATGTACGATAAGGGTGACGATTGGACTGCTGCGAATGCTAGTAGTCTTAACGGAATAGTCAACAGAGTTTCAACCCTTTCATTGATTTGCACCGTCCTCGTGTGTTCCTTGCCGCACCTCGGCCATGGTCGCTGTGATGACAGACATTTAGGACTTGGACTCTACGTGAGCCTCATTGCGGTTGCCAGTGCAGCCCTTATCGTCGTTTTGCCGGTGAACGGAGAGCGGTTTCTTCCTGCTGCGTACGCGCTGGCTGCTCCGCTTGTTTACGACTTCTTGAAAACCAGGAAAAGTCATAAGAGAAGCGGACGCCATTTCATAGAGGTGGTGGTTTTCCTACTGTGCGCAGGCGCTCTCTGCCTTCATGTTTACTCGCTCATTTACGGTTCCTCCGATACGGCCACTTTAGTTATGACGTGTTTCTTCGGCGTTCTCGGCGCGTTGTTTGACGGCTAGCTTGCCCTCTGTTTCGCGAGCCATGAGGAAACAAATACAACGACGTCGAGGAGATTCAATGCCAATAAAATGCTCCATCATGTTTGACGCGCCCGCTGAGGGCCCTTCAATCACGGTCTGCGTGCCCGTGTACAACGTCGAGCGCTACTTGCGCGATTGCCTCGACTCCATATTCCTGTCTCTTATACACATCTGACG